>JAKAFQ010000128.1 GCA_021817875.1 Pseudomonadota bacterium | reverse complement strand
CCGTCCGAACAGGGTGCCCTGCGGCCCCTTCAGGACCTCGATTCGTTGCACATCGTAAAATGCGGCATCGATGTCGTAGGCGCGATTGGTGAAGAATCCGTTCTGTGCGAGCGACACCGCGGGGTTGCCGACTTCCGTCGTATTGGAGCTCGTGACCCCCCGGATCGCGATGTACGGCTCTCCGGTACCCTGCGTGATGTTGATCGATGGGTCGATGCTTTGCAGGCTCGTGAGATCATACACGCCCGCCGATTGCAGCTGACCGCCGGTGTATACGCTGATGGCGACCGGCGCCAACTGCTCAGGCGTCGCCACTCGTGTCGCTGTCACCGTGATCATTGCCAGTCGATTCGCAGGTGGCGAGTCACTTTTTTGTTCGTCCCCGTTGACATCCGGAACGGGCGACTTTGAATCGTCGTTGGCCGGGGGAGCAGACGCGCGTCTGATCGTCGCGGCGTCGGCGGAGCTGAAAATGGCCTTCAAACCGGTGTTGTGCAACAGCACCTCGAGCGCAGCGTGCTTCTCCATGACACCCTGCACGGCGTTGCCCCGCAGATTCCTCACGAGGCCGTACTCGTACAGCAGCTGCATGTGAGCCTGTTGGGCAAAGTCCTTCAGACCGGCGGACAGTGGCTCGGCCTTGATCTCGAATCGCGCGGTGCCTGCATGTGCAACCGCCGGCGACGAAAAGGCAAGAGCCAGGCAGCAGGCCAGGGCGCGTGCAGGCGTGATGAGCTGGAGTGACCGCGGCATATCGCCATCCCCGTTTGTTTGGAGTCGTTTGAGCTAAACGACGCCTGGGAAGCGAAAACCCCCTAAGCGGATCGCCACTCAGCGAGCGGCGCGAGCGGCGGGCGCGATGACGACGGTGTCCGCCTCGCGATGCACGGCAAGACCCAGTCCCTGATTCAGCATGGCGAGAAACGTCTTGACACCGTGAGCACTGGCCTGAAATGTGCCCGCCACGGGCAATTCCCGAAGATGCTCGCCGGAGATCACCAGACGTAATCTGGTGTACCGTCCGAGCTGCGCAGCGACTTTGGACAGGGGCGCGTTCTCGAAATACAGAGTGTGAGCGTGCCAGGCAATCGCGTCCGTAACCTCCGCCGGATTGAGCATGCGGATCGTGACTGCGGTTGCAGCCAAGTCGGCCTGATGTCGGGCGGTCAACACGGAAAGCGCCGGCTCATGAAGCAGCACCGCATCCCGGAATGGAATCGCCCGAAGCAATGGCGCGATCGCACCCACTTCGACCGTTCCCTGGCTTACGGTCACCTGCATTCCCGTGGGGGTTAGCCGCACATTGAAGGCGGTACCCACATCGCGCACCCAGGAGCCGCCGCCCATGACCCAGAAGGGCCACTGGGCGTTGTGGACCACCTTGAAAAAGGCTTCGCCACGCACCAGATGCACAATGCGGTCGCGCCTGGAAAAGTCCAACCTGGCCATGCTGCCGCCGTCGAGCTCCAGCGTCGAACCATCGGGCAGCAAAACCGTCGCGTGCTCCCCGATTGCCGTCACGTATGTGCGACCGGGACTGCGATCGAGATGGGAGAACAGGCCGAGACCAACCATGAGTCCGATGACGGCAGCGGCCCACGCGACGCGATGACGGCGCCGCTGCGCCCGGGCTCGGTCCGCTTCGGCCCGGGAGGCCGTCTCGTTCATTGATTGGCCAAATGCGACCGCGCTCACCAGCGGCCCCGCCGTCGCGAATCGGTTCCAGGTTCCGGTCAACTGGTCGAAAGTCCGCCGATGCAAGGGATGAGCGTCTCGCCACATCTCAAAGCACGTCCGGTCCTCGGCCGTAACGTCGTCCGCGCGGAGGCGCGCCATCCATTTTGAGGCCTCCTGAAGGATGCGCCGCTCATCGGGCAGGCGATGAATATGGGCCATGGCCGCTCGGTCTCCCTCACTTCCTGTGCCGCTGCAGATACTTATGCGTATCGCGCAGGGCCCGGGCGATGTGGTTCTCCACGGTCCTGGGGGAAATCCCCAGACGCTTCGCGATATCCTTGTACGAGCAGGCCTGAAAGATCCTGAGTGAAAACACGGCGCCACACTGGGTCGGAAGCTGCGCGACGGCCTGCTGCAGGAGGAGCAACTCCTGTTCGGCCATCACGCGCTCCTCGGGATCCTCATTGGATTCGACTCCCAGTGGCTCCAAATCCCCCAACGTGTCCGTTTTATGCGCCTGGGTCGTCCGCCGTGCACTCGATGCCAAATTCCTCGCCGTCGTGAAGAGAAAGGCCCGCGGCGTGTCCACATGGGCCGCATTTTCATAGGTGCGCAGGAATGCCTCTTGCACAATCTCATCGGCGGTGTCGCCCGATGCCACGAGTCGGCGCACGTAGCTGCGTAATGCCCGCTGACTACTCGAATACAGACCGCCGATCAGATCGCGTCGCGACGACATGACGGCGAGGGTACGTGCAACTTCCCGGGATGGCAAATTGGGCGGGAGGACTGAGGGATTTTCGGCGCCTAAGCGTCACGCTGCCGCGCAGCGGCATTCCGCGCCCGTCGCGTGCGCAAGCCTCTGGAAAGCCGGTCACGATGCGGTTGGTGTCCAGGGCCGGGACCTTGAAAATGTCGGCGCTGACACGCGACGCCATGCCGCTGGCGAGTGTTGCAGCGGTTTGGGGTTTGGGGTTTGGGGTTTGGGGTTTGGGGCGCTTCGCCCAGAGGTCACGCCTCTCCGTCAATTGTGGGCATGAATTAAAGTCGTTTCCTGGACGCACAAGTCGCTCCTGAGATTTCGCTGTCCCGGGCGACCAGCCATTCTAAAGTCGTTACTTGGGTTTCCGCCGATCGCCCCGATCCCGGCGGAGGCGGCTGCCTCAGCGGGAATATAGTCATTTCGGGATTATGTAGCGAACGGCCTGTGCTTGAGCCTGTCGCTTCAGCAACGCCCCGCATGTACCGCGCACGTGTGGGACTGAAACAAAGTGGCTTTTCGGGGAGAAAATCTCCTCGCGGAAAATAAACCTGCGTCCTCTGGATCGGGCGCCAGCCAGGTAAAGTGCGGCGGCCCGGGCATCACCCTCGGCTCGTGGTCGGGCGCCCGGCCCCGATCCAGCGTTCCACCACTCCAGGGACGAGATGAAATCGTGCGCAATTGTAGGTCTGCAGGTTTTCAAGCTCTCGAATTACGATCTCATGCACCGCGGCTTTGTCCGGCTCTGCAACCTCCCCGCTCGTGAGCGCCTCATCCAACCCCTCGCCGGCCACGACACGCTGGATCAGCTCACGGATCCGGGCTCGGTAGCGCGCGCGAAGCAGATCAGGCGCGCCCATCGCCACCCGGATGACCTGATACTTTGCGATCGATCGGCGGTAGGTCCATTCAAACAGCTCCGCGGCGATCCGCGGATCATGGCGCTCATAGACGCCGAGCATCGCGTAGGCGTAGTCCTCGACCTCCACATCCAAAAACGGCAGCGGGGCACAGTTGGTCAGAAACAGGGGCAGATTCGCGGAGAGCCGGCTCATGCGCTTGTTACCGTCTTCGAAGGGTTGCAGATAGGCGATCTGAACCCACAGAAAGAAGGCCGCCTCGATCGGGTTTTTGATGAGGCGGGCCTTCTCTATGATCTCCCCCAGCATCTCCTCGAGGAGCGTGGGCACCTGCGTCGGGGTGTAAACTGATTGTTCGATGTTGACGATCCGGCGGCGGATCGCGCCCACGGCCAGATCATCCGCGAGCAGCCCCTGCATGAGCACGCTGTGCAGATTGCGCGCGACCGGAACCGTGATGCCCTGCTCGGGCACCGCATCGACCATGAACTCAATTGCCTCCTTGTGATTGAGCAGCATGAGGGCATCCCGGTCGTCGGGATTGGCCTCTCCGCGGGCAAAGAGTTCGCGGGTATCGAGCAGGTTGAACCTGTTGCCTTCCAGGCGCGAGGAATTCCACGAGAGATCAATGAGCAGCTGCTCGAGGACCCGTCTGGCATAGGTGCCGGCCGGTTGCTGATCGGCGGAGCGGCCTTCCGCATAGAGCGTTTCCGCCATTCCTTTGCCGAGCAGGTAGGATTCATTTGGCCGGTAGTCATCGATGAACTCGCGCCGATAGCCCACGGGCGTACGCGCACTCAGCGGGGCGCGCAGTTCGGCCAGCAGCGCATCGGCTGCGAGGCTTAGCCGAAGCCCGGACGATTGGGTCTGCGGAGGCTGGGGTGCGCCCGCGCGAGGCGCACGGTTGGACGCCGCGGCGGCCAGACGGTACCGGGTGCTGCGACTTGCGCCCGAGCGGACCAGCTGGCCGGCATCGACCAGGTGCTTGAGCGCGCGATTGACGGTCGGGCGGCTCACGCGCGCGGCGGCCACGAGGTCATCGGCCGACAGGCCGATGACGCCAGCCGCTCCGAGGAGGTCGATAATCTGAGCAGGGAGGTCGCGATGAGCCATGAGCTGGCTTTCGGAATGATGAAAAATGTGATTAGCTTATCATTTTGAGGAGCAAATTGATATGCCGCGCATTAGAAAACCAGTTCCTAATCATTCCGATTAGCTGATCAAAATGCCGGCAAGCACATCAAATGTTCGATCCACCGGCATCGCGGAAATCCTGTCGTCGATGGGTGTGAGCTTCTGAGCTCGGTCGTCGCGTCCTGGCACCGAAATCGTTGCGTTCCGATTCACGTGGGAATGGGTGGTCGCCCTCGACTTGAGTACCTTCTTTGGATCGAGAGGGCCCAGGAATCAGCAAAATTTCCCGTGCAAATCGCACGCTCAGCAAACGACTTTAATTCATGCCCGCAATCAATTGTTACCGGCGTCGTGAAAATCGTCGGTCCTGGGCGGTGTGAAAATCAAGTAGCGGTATGGATCGGCGGAGGCGCAGTCGACAGGGGTTGCGGGGGGCGGTGCGAACGTCGCGGTGGTCGCGTTTAGGCGGAAGTTCGCCCGGTCGGTAGAGTGAGTTTCCCTTCGATTTCAGCAACATGGCGTTGATGGCGGCGCGCGGTTTCTGTCTACGGGGTGATCGTGTCGATCAGCTCCAGGGCGCGACGCTGTAGCCGCGTGGGAGTGGTGAGCAGATCGAAGGGGCCCGTGCGCTCGAGGGGACCGGGAGTGCGGCAGGTGTTGCGCACGATCGAGGACAGGTCTTCGAGGAGGGTGCGGAAGCTGTGTGCTGGCGTGCCGTCAGGGAGGGCGTGGGTGCTGACTTTCTGCAGCGCCTCCTCGGAGCGCTCCGCCGGGGCGACCGGATCGCGGTTGGCCTTCGCCGCCTGATCCTCATCGGCAAAGAGCATGGGACGCCACGCCTCGAGCAGATGCCACTCGACGTAGTAGGCCAGCATGCACAGGAAGATGTGCGCGCGCACACGCGTTTCGAGGCGATGGTGGATCGGACGCACCTTGAGGTCCACGGTCTTCAGCGCGCGGAAGGCGCGTTCGACGTTCGCGAGCGCCTTGTAGTTCCTGACCGCATCGGCCGCTGACATCTGCTTCTTCGGGATGCTGGTGCGGATTACATAGATCCCATCGAGCGCCGCCTCGGCGGCGATCTGCTCATCGAGCAGATGGAACTTGAAGCTCTTCTCTGTGATATCCAGGGCGAAGTGCTTGCCGACCTTGTACTTGTTGAGCACACGGCCGACTCGTAGTCCGATCGCGGCCTGGCCTTTCAACCGGCCGCGCTGCACGCGCTCGCGCACCTTCTCGAGCTCCTTCTGCGTCGCCTCGAGGAGCGCCTGGCGCTTGTGGGCCCGCAGCTTTGCGAGCTGCGGATTGCGGCAGGCGACGAGTCGCTCGCCGGGGTAATCGGGGTGGTGGGTGAGCTCCAGGAGATTGCGCTCATCAAAGAGCCCGAGCTGCAGCGTCTCGCCCTCGAGAAGCGAGCGGATCTGACCGCTCTTGAGCGCCGTGATCCAGCCGAAGCCCTCGAGCTGCTTCAGCTCCTGGATCGCCTTGTGCGAGATCATCCCTCGATCTCCGATGAGCACCACCTGCTCGAGGCCGAACTCCTCCCGGAGCTTTTTGACCTCCGGCATCAGCGTCTTGGCACCGGCCGTGTTGCCCTCATAGACCGACACCGCCACCGGGCATCCCGCCCGACTCGTGAGCAGCCCATAGTTGACCTGGAGCTTGTTCTTCTTCTCGTCGCGATTGTGCCCGATCTTCGCCAGCGGACAGTGCGTGCCCTCGAAGTAGCTCGAGGACAGGTCATAGAGGGCGAGCGCGCCTTCCTCGAGGTGTCGGGCGGCGAGCTTTTTCTCGATCGCCCCCTGGCGCTCGAGCAGCCAGTCCATCGCCGCATACAGATCGTTCTCGTCGGCCTCTGCGACTCCATACTCCTCAGCCAGCGTCGTCGTGCCCCACCAGCGCGTGGTCGCCAGCTTCGTGTGCGGTGCCAATACTCGCGCGGCCACCATCGCGCACACTCGCTCCCGCTCGGGGCTCTCGCGCGAGGCGATCAGCGACTCAAAGCCCAAACGTTGCATCGCCATGCGTACCGCCTGCACGTGCCCGTGGGGCAAGGAGCGCACGACCTGCAGCCGCTCTCCAACGGGCACGAAGGTCTCCCCGCGCAGCGCGCGGCGGATCACCTCGATCAAGGGCTCGGGCAGATGCGAGAGGTTGCCGACGGTCTCGTTCTTGACCTTCTCCCCCTCGCGGTAGCTTCTTCTCAGCAGATGCGTCGCGTACACACGGCCTTTGTAGCGGCGCCGTGTGGTGACGACATGAACAGCGCCACCTCGTTGCGACATTCCGCCGAATATAGCGTATCCATACTAGAGATGCAACTCTTTAGTGCCTACATTTCTGCGCCAAAATCTACTCGCCCCATCGCACGAAACCTCGGCAAAATCAGTCTCTGCTGACTACCTCACGCTTCGGCGAGGGAGAGAACTTCATTAGACGGAACGCGGGACGTGCTCAGGATGAGGCTGTCTATCGCACCTCATGGCTTGTATGGTCTGGTCCCGCGGCAGCGTGGAAACCGCGAACAACCCCAGAATTGCACCCCGGCCTGTGAACCTCGCCTTGCCGTGCGCCTTGCCATTGCCGAGCCACACTGTGGACACGGTGGCCTCGCTGAATCTGGTGTGCGCTGCGCTTGATCCAGGATGCCGCCATCTGCATGCGTGCGCCCATTCGCGACTCTTCCGTCGACTTCCCGAATGAGAGAGCCGAGCTTCTCGCCATCCACGAGCTCGACATTGCACGTTTGAGCGAATGACCATGCCTCTTGAGTAAAGACGCCGGAGGTCACCACGTATCCTCCGCTGGCGCCCTGAGCCGCCACTACACCGTGGAGTTCCCGCACCACCTTGACGCCGACCCTTTGGGCGCGCCAATGCTTGCACTGCACGAGTACTCGCTCTGAGCCCTTCGTGGCCACCAGATCGACGCCGCCGTCCGGTCCAGGCTCGCTGCGCGTCACGTCATAGCCCCTAACGCGAAGGACTTGCCCTACCAGTTGTTCGAATTCCCGCCACGTCATGCGCCTCACGGCCTCCGGTCCTCCGAGCCGCGCCAGCCTGAATAGTCCACGAGCCTGCGACTGCGTAAGTCGCGAGGCCAGCGCTCCCATGAGGAAGCAGACAGGGATGACGTATTGAAGCAGAGTGGCCATCATGCCCACAAGGCTGCGGGCGGCGTACGGGCCGAGTTCACCCACGCTCGTCGCCGCCCTGGAAGCACTGAAGTGCACCGCGGCGAAATGCAGGGCTGCCCAAGACAGAACTGCCGCGGTCACGCCTGCTTGCCAGGACATCCGCGTGGTGATCGCTATCAGGTCCTCAAGGAGACCGCTTTGCCGTCTCATTGACTCAACCCTTGCATCCTGAGAGGACCGATTTCATTCCCGTGAATGCGACTTTAATTACATGCCACAAATGTCCGTATCTACCGTTGGAAACGGCCATTAAAGTCATGTAGCGCCGAACGCGAAAAGACGCATATTCCAGGCGACACTGGCCAATAGAGTCTTTTCAAACGCCCCGTCCCGTTTAAGACATTAAAGTTCCGAACGAATTTCTATACGGACGGCCGATTCCCATTACCATGCTTCCGCACCCGCTTTGAGTTCAATGGTGCAAACTCTTGCGCAGCCCATCGAGGAGAGACGCGCACGGATGGGCGCTATCGACCCTTCAGCGACATAGAATCCGCTCCATAACCACCATTCTGAGTGGTCCGAGCGGACGTGCATGGCTTACTCCACCGAGGATTACCGGTGTAACGCGCCCGATGAGTGGGGCCTGGACGGTATCCCCTCGTTTACTGCTGCGGCTGGCCTTTACCGGTCGACTTTCAGTCGCCCTCAACGCCTTGCTGACGGAACGCCGGCAATCTAGGTGCCACTCGAATTACCCGGGACAGACACGGGTGCGTTTACCACAGCACGAATCCTTTCCAACAGTCTCGCGCGACGCTTCACATAGAACTCCTCGAAACCTTTGAGATCTGACGTTACACCGGTGAGCGCGTGCCTATCAACATAGTCGATCCGGTCCTTTGGATTCGAATACGTCGATGCGATCCACTGCTCAGGCATCGTGTCCTGCTTAGATAGATTCTCGGGTCCTCCAAGTAGTTGGAGATTTGGGAGACGCTCTTTCCAATCCTGCATGCGTTCAATTTGCTCCGGCGTGAAACCGCTCGCCTTCAATCTTTTTGCGTGAAAACCCGCTCGCGGATAGACATGATCGATGTGAAATTGATTCCTGGTGTCCACAAACGGGAAAAGTAGCGTCATCAGCCCGAAGAGATCACGACTTCCGTATTTCACGTCCACGAGTTCCTGAAGTTCTTCGTCGCCAAACGTCAAACCTTTGGCGCGGACGCGCATTTCCCTTTCGATAGCGTCGTATGGGAACTTATCGACACCATCAACGCGAATGACTTCGCGCAGACCCGTCAGCAGTACGTCCAACGCGCTTCCCCAAATTCCCGGTTTGATCAGCGATCGAATCAACCAGCGTTTGATGTTAACTCGATCCTGCGCTTCGGCCTTCGACGTGAGATAGCCATCTCCTGGCGCCCGAGTGTGCAGATAGTATGCGATGGGCAACAGCGCGCTATCGGCATTGATGGTGTCCCGCGAGAGGCCAAAGCTTGCAGCGAGTCGCACCGTCAATCCAAGTGCCTCAGAAACTTGAGGCCAATTGGCCTCCAACTTAGCCATGTTCGCACGACCGAAGTTCTCCACCTTGAATCCGACGCTTGCAATGTCGGACAACATCAGGCCTGCCTTTAGAACGAAATCCTTAGAGAAATTAAACCCATTACCCGTTGTATTCAGCGCATCGACGAGTACGTTGATGTCTGTACGCGCATCGCGGCATTCCCATTGGGCGGTAGCAATGGATAGGAGCAAATCTGAGTATGAAAGAACAGTCCCGCCGCTGTTGGTCCGAATGAAAATATTGAGTACCTTTTCGATTTCCTGCGTGGCTTCTTCGTAGTAACTGATAATCGGCTCTGTGTGCACCCGGGTCTGAAGCGCATGAATTGCCTCTACAGCTTTTGGCGTGTT
>JAKAFQ010000127.1 GCA_021817875.1 Pseudomonadota bacterium | reverse complement strand
TCGCTCAGGAACGCCAGGGGCCGGTCGGCCGCCGGCGCATCGCCGAAGCAGGTGGCCGTGCCGAGGTGGCACACCGGGCCACGCGGCCGGGCCGTGACGAGCAGGGTGTCGCGGTCACAGTCGGTGCGCACCGAGAGCAGATCGAGCGTGTTGCCGGAGGTCTCGCCCTTTTCCCACAGCCGCCCGCGGCTGCGGCTGAAGAACACGACCCGGCGCCGCGCGAAGCTCTCGCGCAGCGCCTCGCGATTCATGTAGCCGAGCATCAGCACCGTGCCCTCGCCGTCCTGCACCACGGCCGGCAACAGTCCGCCGGTTTTCTCGAAATCGAGCCGCTCGATGTCCGCGGCGCCGAGCGGCTCCCCGGGGGCGCGCACCGGACTCACGGCCGCACCTCGATGCCCGCCGAGCGCAGCTCGCGCTTCAGAGCGGGGATGGCGATGGCGCCGCCGTGAAACACGCTGGCGGCGAGCGCGGCATCGACGCCGGCTTCGCGGAACACGGCCTCGAAGTGCGCGATCTCACCGGCGCCGCCCGAGGCGACGAGCGGCACCTGACAGACGCGGCGCACGGCGCGCAGCTGCTCGATGTCGTAGCCGCGGCGCACACCGTCGCTGCCCATGCAGTTGAGCACGATCTCCCCGGCGCCGCGCTCCTGGGCTTCGCGCACCCACTCGAATACGTCCCGCCCCGACTCGCGGGTGCGGGCCGGATCGCCGGCGAACTGGAAGGCGCGGTATCCCTCGGCGGTGCGGCGGCTGTCGATCCCGATCACCACGCACTGCGAACCGAACCGGCGGCTGAGCGCATCGATCAGGTCCGGATCGGCGAGGGCCGGGGAGTTGACCGAGACCTTCTCGGCCCCGGCATTCAACACCGCCTCGGCGTCGGCGACCGTGCGGATGCCGCCGGCGACGCAGAAGGGAATATCGAGCACGCGGGCCACGCGCTGTACCCAGCTTCGATCGACCGAGCGGCCCTCGGGACTCGCCGTGATGTCATAGAACACGAGCTCGTCGGCTCCCTCGTCGCGGTAGCGCGCGGCGAGCTCCATGATCTGCCCCACGACCCGATGATCGCGGAAGCGCACGCCCTTGACGACCTGGCCGTCGCGGACGTCTAGGCAGGGGATGATGCGTCGGGCAAGAATGGTCGTAGCTCCTCGGGAGTGATCCGCTGTTCGAGCAGCGCCTTGCCGCTGATCGCGGCGGCGACGCCGATCGCGGCGAGGCTGTGCAGGTCGCCGGCATCGCGCACGCCGCCCGAGGCCTGCCAGGCAATGCCGGGGAAACGGGCGACGGCGGTGCTGTACAGGCCGAAGTTCGGACCGGCGAGCGCCCCGTCGCGCGCGATGTCGGTGCACAGCACGTGGCGGATACTGTCCGGCCGATACGACGCCAGGACCTCCCACAGACTGCGCGCACCGGCCTCTCGCCAGCCGCGCGTGCGCACCTGCGGTTCGCCCCGCTCATCGACCCGCACATCGAGCGCCAGGCAGATCCGGTCGGCGCCGAAGCGCTCGATCCAGCCGCTCACCTCGCGCGGCCGCTCGACCGCGGCGCTGCCGATCACCACGCGCTCGATGCCGGCGGCGAGCAGATCCTCGATCGTGCCGGCATCGCGCACCCCGCCGCCGACCTGCAGGTGGATGCCGCCCTCGGCCGCCAGAGCGGCGATGACCTCGCGGTTGGCGAGCACGCCGTCGCGCGCCCCGTCGAGATCGACGACGTGCAGCCACAGGGCTCCGAGCGAGCGGTACCGCGCGAGCAGCTCGAGCGGCTCGTACCCATAGCGTGTCTCGGCGTCGAAATCGCCCTGGAACAGCCGGACACAGCGGCCGCGGCGCAGATCGATGGCGGGAATGAGTAACATGGTTACAGGCCGAGAAAGTTATGGAGCAGCCGCGCGCCGCTTGCGGCCGAGCGCTCCGGATGAAACTGCACGCCCCAGAAGTTGCCGCGGCGCACCACCGCCGAGAGTGCCGCGCCGTAGTGCACCGGGGCGAGTGTCAGCTCGCAGACCGGCAGCGCATAGCTGTGCACGAAGTAGAAATACGCGCCGGGCCCGATGCCCTCGAGCAGCGGATCGGGCCGCGTGGTCTCGAGCTGATTCCAGCCCATGTGCGGCACCGGGCGGCCAGCGGCCGGCTCGAGGCGCCGCGCCTCGCCGGGCAGGATGCCGAGGCAGTCCGTCGGGCCTTCCTCCGAGCGCTCAAACAGCAGCTGCATGCCCAGGCAGATGCCGAGCACCGGCTGGGTGAGCGATGGCAGGAGCGCTGCGATTGCGCTGCGCCGCAGCCGCTGCATGGCGTCCGCCGCGCAGCCGACGCCGGGCAGCACGATGCGCTCGGCGGCGGCGATCTGCTGCGCATCGGCCGTGATGTGTGTCTCGGCGCCCAGGCGCTCGAACGCGTATTGGAGCGAGGCGAGGTTGGCGCCGCCGCTGTCGATGATCACCGTCCCGCTCACAGCACGCCCTTGGTGCTCGGCAACTCCTCGCCCTCGCGGTGCACGGCCTGGCGCAGCGCCCGGCCGACGCCCTTGAAGCACCCCTCGATCATGTGATGGCTGTTCTCTCCGGTCACGCTGACGTGAATCGCCGCCCCGAGCGCATCGGCCAGGGAGCGGAAGAAGTGCGGCACCAGCTCGGTGGGCAGACCGCCGACGGTCTCGCGGTTGAATTGGCCGGAGAACTGGCAGCAGGCGCGCCCGGACAGATCGAGGGCCACCCGGGCCTGGGCCTCGTCCATCGGCAGCAGGAAGCCGTAGCGGGCGATGCCGAGTTTGGTGCCGAGCGCCCGCCGCAGCGCCTCGCCGAGCGCCAGGGCGCAGTCCTCCACGGTGTGGTGCTCATCGATGTGCAGGTCGCCCTGGCAGGACAGCTCGAGCGCGAAACCGCCGTGCCGGGCCAGCTGCTCGAGCATGTGATCGAAGAATCCGATGCCGGTGGCGATGCTCACCGGCGCGGTCGCATCGAGGTTGACGCTCGCGTGGATGTCGGTCTCCTGCGTGTGGCGTCGCACCTGGGCGCGGCGTGCGCTCAAGGTCTGCACGACCGCCGGCCAGGTCTCCCCGTCCGTGCCGTCGCGGCGCACGCGCAGGCCCCTGACGCCGAGGTTTCTGGCGAACTCGAGATCGGTCTCGCGGTCTCCGATCACCGCGCTCGAGGCCAGGTCGACGCCGTGGGCGCGGATGTACTCGCGCACCAGCGCGGTGCCGGGTTTGCGACACTCGCAGCCGTCTCCCGGGGTGTGCGGGCAGACGAACACCGCATCGAACTCGATACCCTGGGAACGAAACGTTTCGAGGATGAACTGCTGCGGCGTCTCGAAGGTTGCGTGGGGGAATGACGCGGTGCCGAGTCCGTCCTGGTTGGTGACCATGACGAGCCGGTAACCGCGGCGCCTCAGGGTGGCGAGCGCGGCGAACACCCCGGGCATGAAGCGCACCTTCTCGAGCGCATCGACCTGATGATCGGGCGGTTCTTCGACGAGCGTGCCGTCGCGGTCGACGAACAGCAGCCGGACCGGCGGGCTCACGACCACGCCTCCAGAAGACGGGAGTTCTGTTCGGGCGTGCCGACGGTGATGCGCAACGCGCGGCCGAGACCGGGATAACCGCGCGCATCGCGCACCAGCAGTCCCGCCTCACAGCCGAGCTCGAGCGCCGCGCCGGCATCGTCGAATTCCGCCAGGATGAAGTTGGCCTCGCTCGGCCAGACGCGGCGCACGCGCGCCAGCGCCGGCAGCGCCCGCAGCAGCCGCCCGCGCTCGGCGAGCACCGTGGCGAGCTGACGCTCGCCCGCCGCGAGTGCCGCGGGCGTCAGCCGTTCGAGCACGGCATCGAGGGTCAGCTTCGGGATGGCGTACGGCGGAATGATCTTGCGCACCAGCCGGATCACCTCGGGGTCGGCGATGAGCGTCCCACAGCGCGCTCCGGCGAGCCCATAGGCCTTCGACAGCGTGCGCAGCACCGCGAGGTTGGGCAGCTCCCCGATGCGGCGCGCGAGGCTCGGCCGGGCCGCAAACTCCAGGTAGGCCTCGTCGACCACCACGAGGGCGCGGCCCGCGAGCGTGCGCGCGATGCGCAGCATCGCCTGCTCATCGAGCAGGTTGCCGGTCGGGTTGTTCGGGGAGCACAGGAAGAGGAGCTTCACCGCGCTCGTGCAGTGCTCGAGCAGCCGCGGCTCATCGAGCGCGAATCCCCGCTCCATGCACAGCGGCATCGAAAGCACCTCAGCGCCCTGGATGCGCGCCGACACCGCGTACATGCCGAAGGTCGGCGGACAGACCAGCACCGCATCCTCGCCGGCGCGGCAGAACGCCCGGCACAGCAGGTCGATGGCCTCATCGCTGCCGCGGCCGACGAGCACCGATTCCGGCGCGACGCCATAGCGCTGCGCCAGCCGCTCGACCAGCTGGCGCGGCTGAGGCTCCGGATAGCGGTTGATCCCGGTGTGCGGATCGCCGCCCGCGGGGCTCCAGGGCAGCTCGTTGGCGTGCAGACGCTCGAGCTCCGGCCGCCAGGCGGCATGCTCGTAGACTTTCAGCGCGACGATCTCGGGTCGCGCGAGTGCTTCCACCCAGCTCATGGCGCAATGGCCTCGCCGGGCCGCTCCGCGCGCAGCGCATCGAGGCGCCGGGTGACGGCGGCCGCGTGCGCATCGAGTCCCTCGGTGCGCGCCAGCGTCACCGCCGTCGGACCCAGGCCGAGCAACCCCGCCGGCGTGAGCTCCTGGACCGTGATGCGCTTGAGGTAATCGAGTACCGACAGTCCGCTGTAGGCGCGGGCGTAGCCGTAGGTCGGCAGCACGTGGTTGGTTCCCGAGCAGTAATCGCCCATGGGCTCGGGCGACCAGGCGCCGAGAAACACCGAGCCGGCGCTTTCGATCTTCGGCAGCAGGCTGCGCGGTGCGCGCACCTCGAGGATCAGATGCTCGGCGGCATATTGATTGGCGACGGCGACGGCCGTATCGAGGTCCTCGACCACGAGGCAGCGGCTCGAGGCGAGGGATTTCTCGAGGATCGCGCGGCGCGACAGGCCGCCCATCTGCGTCGCGACCGCGGCGCTGACGGCCTCGGCCAACGCGGCGCTGTCGGTGACCAGGATGGCCTGCGCGTTCGCGTCGTGCTCGGCCTGGGCGAGCAGGTCCGCGGCCACGAATTCCGCCCGCGCGGCCGCATCGGCGATCACCATGACTTCGGAAGGCCCGGCCGGCATGTCGCAGGCGGCCCCCTGCGGGTCGGCGGCCGCGGCCTGTTTGGCGGCGGTCACCCAGGCATTGCCCGGTCCGAAGATCTTGTCGACCTTGGGGATGGCGGCGGTGCCATAGGCGAGGGCGGCAATCGCCTGGGCGCCGCCGACCTTGAACACCGACTCGATGCCGCAGAGCCGGGCGGCCACCAGCACCGCGGCATTCGCCGCGCCGCTGCGGTCCGGCGGCGTGCACAGCACGCGCCGCGGACAGCCGGCGATGCGCGCCGGTACGGCGAGCATCACGACCGCCGAGGGCAGGGGGGCCGATCCGGCGGGCACATACAGCCCGACGGCCGCGATCGGCCGGAAGATGCGCTCGCAGCGCACGCCCGGGCTGGTCTCGAGGCTGATCGGCTCGAGCGGCTGGGCGCGGTGAAAGCGCTCCACGTTGTCGATCGCCCGCTCGATCGCCGCCCGCTGCTCGGCGCGCAATGCGCGCTCGGCCTGCGCGAACTCCGGCGCGCTCACCGCCAGGGTGTCGACCTCGACGCCGTCAAAGCGCCGGGTGCAGGCGCGCAGCGCCGCATCGCCTTCGGCGCGCACCTGGGCGATGATCTCGCGCACCACGGAGTCGATGTCCGCGCGGGATTGCTGCACGGGGCGCTCGAGCGCCGCGCGACGCTCCGCGGCCGAGAGCGATTCCCATCGGAGAATGCGCATGGGCACGGGGCTCCTCAGGCCAGCATCTTTTCGACGGGCAGCACCAGCAGCGCGCTGGCGCCGGCCTTCTTCAGGCTCTCGAGCGTTTCCCAGAACACGTTCTCGCGGCAGACGGCGTGAACGGCCACTTTGTCGGGAAAGCCCTCGAGCGGAATGATGGTCGGGGACTCGCTGCCCGGCAGGAGCTTGCGGATCTCGGGCAGCGCCTGGCGCGGCGCATGCAGCATGATGTACTTGCTCTCGCGCACCTGCTGGACCCCGTCGATGCGCATCAGCAGCCGCTCCACCCATTCGTCCTTCAGCGGCGCCAGCGCGAGCGGCGTGCGGATCAGGACCGCGTGGCTTTCGAGCACGGTCTCGACTTCGCGCAGGTGATTCGCCTGCAGCGTCGAGCCGGTCGACACCAGGTCGCAGATCAGGTCGGCCCGTCCGAGACGCGGGGCGATCTCGACGGCGCCCGAGAGCGTGACGATCTCCGCGCGGATGTCGCGCTGGCGAAGGTAGTTCTCGAGCAGGAACGGGTAGGTGGTGGCGATGCGCTTGCCGCGCAGGCTCTCGGCCCCCGCGAACACGGCGCCATCGGGTACCGCGAGCGACAGCCGGCAGCGGCCGAAGTCGAGGTTGCGCACCTGCTGGAAGCGTACCGGGTGACCGCGCGAGGCGAGCTCCAGGCGCTTCTCCTCGAGCACGTTCAGGCCCACCAGACCGAGGTCGCAGACATCCTCCTGCACCAGGTCGGGGATGTCGTCGTCGCGCACGAACAGCACATCGAGCGGCATGTTCTCGCCGTAGGCCATCAGCTGGTCCTTGCCGCGCGAGATCTTCAGGCCACAGCGCCCCAGCAGGTCGAGCGAGGGGTCGGTGAGCCGGCCCGACTTCTGGATGGCGAGTTTCAACCGCGGCTCATCCATGACGGCTCACCTCGCGTTGCGTGGCGCCGTTCCCGGCGCGCAGGCCACCGTTGGCGGACTGTCCGCCGGCGGCGCGCGCCGCGCGCAGCTGCCATTTGCCGAGGCGCTGCGCCACCAGGCCGTAGCCGCCGTTGCCGGCGGCGAGAAAGCGCGCCACCCGCCCGATGGTGGTCACGCTGACGCCGGTGAGGCTGTGGATCTCGCGGTAGGGCAGGCCCCGCGCGAGATAATCCACGACCGCCCATCGGTCCGCCATGGCCTGAAGCTCGGCGGGGGTGCACAGGTCGCGGAAGAACGCACGGACCTCCTCGGCATCGCGCAGCGCGGCGATGGCCGTGTAGAGCTGGCGCTCGGCGAGGGCTTCCTGGCGCGGGGTGAGGCTGCGGTGGGTCTTCATGCCAATCCACTGTAATAGTATGCTAGTACACTAGCATAGTGGAACGGGCGGCGCCAGCCCCGGCGGACCGTGGCCGGGGCGGGGCGGGGCGGACCGGCAGGGGGTGCGCGAGCGGCCAAGACAGCGCGGCACGGTGCCGGGCGAGCGCCGCGGGGGCGGCTGCGAAGCGGCGGCCGGGCCCGCTTGACCGCTCGGCCGGCCGCCGCCTATGCTATCGGTCACTCATCGAGACCGGCTGAGGGATAGGCCCTTAGACGCCGGGGCAACCGCCAGGACCAACCATTCTGGAAAGGTGCCAACTCCCGCGGTACGGCGGCCTCCGGGCAGCCGCATCGACAGATGAGCGAACCACGAAGCTCCGTGCGCCTCGGCGCGGCGGGGAAGGTCGTGGCAACCCGCCGGTTCCGGCGGGCGCTCCGCAGGGGTCCTCGATGTCCATGAGGAATGCGGAGCCACCCATGAATGCGATTGCGAAAGCCCCGGTGACGGCCCAGACCGAGCCGCATCCGTTGCCCGTGCCGTCCTGCGAGGGTGTGCTCGAGATCCCCGGCACGTTGGCGCTCTACCACGGGGGACAGTTGTCCGCGCCGCGGGTCGCCTGGCGGATGGTGGGTCCCGCGGGGGCTCCGGTGGTCTGTGCCCTCGGCGGCATCTCGGCGACCCGGCGCGTGTGCCTGACCGAGAAGCCGCGGGAGAGCTGGTGGTCCGAAGTCGCCGGGCCGGGCCGGCCGCTCGACACCGAATGTCACCGGGTGCTGTCCTTCGATTATCTCGGCGGCAGCGGCGAGACCACCGGCCCCGGTCCCGGACAGGCTTTTCCGAGCGTATCCACCTACGATCAGGCCGAGATCCTGCTGCGACTGATCGATCAGCTGGGGATCAGATCGCTGCACGCGATCGCCGGAGGCTCCTACGGCGGCATGGTCGCGCTGGCGTTCGCCGAGCGCTTTCCGGAGCGCGTCGGCCGGCTGATCGTGCTGTGCGCCACCGATCGGCCGCACCCGCTCGGCACCGCGTGGCGCTCCGTGCAGCGGGATGTCGTGCGCCTCGGGATCGAGACCGGTCGGGCGCGCGAGGGGTTGGCGCTGGCGCGTGCGCTCGCCATGTCGACCTACCGCACCGCAGAGGAATTCCGCGCCCGCTTCGAGGGCCCGCCGACCCAGCAGGCGGGCCGGATGCGCCTGCCCGTGGAGGGTTATCTCGCCGCCCGCGGCAACGACTACGCGGCGCGGCACCGCCCGGAGGCGTTCCTGTGCCTGTCCGAATCGATCGATCTGCACCGCGTGGAGGCGGCGCGCATCTGCGTGCCGACGGCGGTGGTGGCGGTGCGCGAGGACATGCTCGTCCCGTTGGCCGACGTGCGCGGCATGGCGGCGCGGCTGCACTCGGCGCGACTGTTCGAGATCTCCTCGATTTACGGTCACGATGCCTTCCTGAAAGAATCTCAACAGCTGCACGGCATATTCGCCGCGGCGCTCGCGGGCCACTGAGCCGACATCCTGACACAAGGTCATATGAACCCATCCAACCGCATCCCCGCCCAGATCACCCGCACGGTCCGCGCCGGTCTCGAGTCCGACCCGACCACCGGCGCGGTCGTGCCGCCGATCCATCTGACCTCGACGTTCGCCTTCAGGGGCTTCGGCGAGAAGCGCGAGTACGATTACACCCGCTCGGGCAACCCGACGCGCGAGCTGCTCGGCGCGGCGCTCGCCGCCCTCGAGGGCGGAACGGGCGCCGTGGTCACGGCGAGCGGCATGGCGGCGATCACCCTCGTCGGGTACCTGCTGCCGGTCGGGGCCCGCATCGTGGCGCCGCACGATTGTTACGGCGGCACCTACCGGCTGTTCGATGCCTGGCGGCGGCGCGCCGAGCGGCAGGTGGAGTTCGTCGATTTCGCCGACCTCGCCGCCGTCAGGGCCGCCCTGTCCTCGCCCACGGCGCTGCTGTGGATCGAAACGCCGAGCAACCCGCTGCTGCGCATCACGGACATCGAGCAGTTCGCCGCGTGGGGCCATGCCGCCGGAGCCACGGTGGCGGTGGACAACACTTTTCTGTCTCCGGCCTGGCAGCAGCCGCTGTCCCTCGGCGCGGACCTGGTCGTGCACTCGACCACCAAGTACCTCAACGGGCACAGCGACGTGGTCGGCGGAGCGGTGGTGGCCGCCAGGGAGGATCTGCACGCGGAACTTGCCTCGTGGGCCAACTGCCTGGGGCTCACCGGATCACCCTTCGACAGCTTCCTCACCCTCAGGGGACTGCGTACCCTGCACGCGCGGCTCGAACACCATGGCCGCAACGCTCAGGCGCTGGCGCAGTGGCT
>JAKAFQ010000126.1 GCA_021817875.1 Pseudomonadota bacterium | reverse complement strand
GCTTCGCAATCAGGTTTGCCGGATGTCGGGGGCGGGCCCGGCGCCGGACGGCGGGTACTACCTCGTCCAGGGCAGCTGGCTGCCGCGGCTCGACATCATCGGCAATGTGCGGCGGGTCGACTGGCCGAGGCTGATTTCCCAGATCGGCCAGGGGATCGACGCCCAGGGCATCAAAGTGCAGTGAGCGCAGCCCGCGCAGGCTCGCCCGGCCTGTGGGTCAGCCGCGGTTCATGGTACGGTGGGAGAATGCCATCCAGAGCCCTGCGGAGTCCGATCATGCGTCCCTCGATCTGTCCCCGTCCGGATTTCGGCGTACTGCCCTTCGCAGCCGGCCCCCAGGGGGTTCGCGTGACCCTGGCAGTCCTGGTGCTCGGCCTGCTCGCCGGCTGCGTGACGGTGAACGTGTACTTCCCGGCCGCCGAGGCGCAACGCGCCGCCGACAAGATCATCGATGCCGTGACGGGCAGCACCACTGCGACGCCGGGCACACCCGCCACGCAATCCAAACCGGGCAGCGTTCCGGCGACCCAGCCGCCCACTTCCAACGCAGGACCGCTGGCCAGGGCCGAGGCGATGCTGGCTTCGACGGCCGCTCGCGCGCTCGATACGCTGGTGCCCGCCGCGCAGGCGGCCGGCCATGCCAACCTCGACATCTCGACTCCGCAGATCCGGGCCATCATCGCCGACATGCACCAGCGCTTTCAGAAGCTGAAGCCCTACTTTGAATCGGGCGTGGTCGGCGTGACCGCCCAGGGCTCGATCGCGGTGCGCGATCAGAACAGCGTGCCGCTGCTGCAACGGGCAACGCTTGCGCAACTGGTGGCGCAGCAGAACCGGGACCTGTCGCAGCTTTACGCGCAGATCGCCGCCGCCAACGACCACCCGGAATGGGTCCCCGACATCCGCAGCACCTTCGCGCAGCGCTGGATCGCCCACGCACGACAGCGCGGCTGGTACTACCGCGACAGCAGCGGCAACTGGAACAAGTAGCCCCGCTCAGTCACGAATGCCCGCGCCCCGCTCCATCAGCACGATGGCCGCGGTGAACAGGCCCGCCACCGCGATCAGCATGATCGCGAACGCCGTTGCGACGCCGACATCGGACACGCCGAGGAAACCGAAGCGGAAGGCATTGACCATGTACAGGATGGGATCGACCAGCGACAGATGGCGCGCCCAGTCCGGCAACCGCGATATCGAGTAGAACACCCCGCCCAGATAGGTCAGCGGCGCCAGCAGGAAGGTCGGAATGATGCTGACCTGGTCGAAGTTCTTGGCGAACATGGCATTGAGGAAACCACCGAGGGAGAATGTGCCCGAGGTCAGTACGGCGGCCGCAACGATGATCAGCGGGTGCGCCACCGGCAGGTGGGTGAAGAACAGCGCCACCGCGGTGACGACCAGGCCCACCATCGCCCCGCGCACCATCCCGCCCGCCACGTAACCGGATACGATGATCCAGCTCGGCAGGGGCGAGACCAGCAGCTCCTCGACATGCTTGCCGAATTTCGCACCGAAGAAGGACGACACCACGTTGGTGTACGAGTTGTTGATCACGGCCTGCATGATCAGCCCGGGCGCGATGTACATCATGTAGCCGAAGCCGCCCATCGGGCCGATACGTCCGCCGATGACGGTGCCGAAGATCACGAAGTACAGCGTCGCGGTCACCGCCGACGGCAGGACCGTCTGGGTCCAGATGCGGATGATCCGCTGGAATTCGCGGATGACGATGGTCTGAAAACCGATCCGGCGGGCCCTGCCGAGCGCGAGCGGCGCCGGCGCCGTGCTCTCCGCCACGGTGCTCATGCCGCGGCTCCCTTCTCCACCAGGCGCATGAAGATCTCCTCCAGACGGTTGACCTTGTTGCGCAGAGTCAGGACCTCCACGCCGAGCCCCGAGAGCCGCGCAAACAGATCGTTGAGATTCTCGTCCTTCGACACTTCAACCTCCAGGGTATGCTCGTCCGCGAGGGTCGCGGCATACCGTTCGAGCCGCGGCGCCTCCGTCAACGGCTTTCTCAGCGTGAGCACGAAGGTCTCGGTATGCAGACGGCGCAACAGATTGCTCATGCGGTCCCGGGCGACGATGCGCCCGCCGTCGATGATCGCGATGTTGCGGCAGAGGGTCTCGGCCTCCTCGAGGTAATGTGTCGTCAGGATGATGGTAGTGCCGCGGCGATTGATGTCACGCAGGAACTCCCACATGGAGCGGCGGATTTCGATGTCCACGCCCGCCGTCGGCTCATCCAGGATGAGCAGGCGCGGCTCGTGCATCAGCGCGCGCGCGATCATCAGCCGGCGCTTCATACCGCCGGACAGACCGCGCGAAGCCTGGTCGCGCTTGTCCCACAGCTGCAGCTGCCTGAGATATTTCTGCGCGCGCCCGCGGGCCACGGAACGCGGAATGCCGTAGAAACCCGCCTGGTTCACCACGATGGTCTCGGGGGACTCGAACTGGTTGAAGTTGATTTCCTGCGGCACCACGCCGATGCAGCTCTTGGCCGCCTCGAGGTCCCGATCGAGGTCGTAGCCGAAGATGCTGGCCTCGCCGCCTGTCTTGCGAACCAGCGACGTGACGATGCCGATCAGGGTGGTCTTTCCGGCGCCATTGGGTCCGAGCAGGGCGAAGAAGTCCCCCTGCTCGACGCTGAGGTCGATACCCTTCAGGGCCTGGACGCCATTGTGGTAGGTCTTGGTCAGTTCCCGGACGGAAAGCGCATTCATGGCCCGCAAGAATCCGCCAAGCGCCGCCGCCCCGCAATGGCCCGGTTGGCAGATTGACCGTGCCGCGGGCGCCCCTCAGGAAGCGCCATAGCGCGCCAGGTACTCGTCGAACGTGCCGCGATCGGCGGCCTCGATGGCGCGCTGCTGCGCGAGCGACTCCTCGGCCTCCCGGGTGAATTCCCTCAGGCGCGCCTCGTTCGGCGGATACAGATCGAGGAAATACCTCTTGTGCAGCGCCGACATGCGCAGCGCCAGGCCGGAGAACGACTCTCCGGTCGCGGCGAGCTCGGTCATCATGCGGGCCGAGGGGGTCCGGGTCACGTCCTCGATCTTCGCGGCCTGGGTCTCCAAGGCGAGGGTATAGGGCCCGGATGGATCGCCGCGGTCGAGAATCTCGCAGATGCCGCGCATCGAATCGAGCAGCTCGCGGGCCCACTGCCGCATGGGAACGGCGCGGCCATCGCGCCAAAGCGTCAGTCCCGGCTCGCGCCCTCGGCGTGCCACCGTGAGGTGGTTCTCGTCCAGGGAGCGCTGCTCGGCGTCGGCGATCGGAGGGCTGTCCTTGAGCAGACAGAGCGCGAGGAACGCCTCGAGGAAGCGCAGCTTGTTCTGGTTGACGCCCACCGGGTCGAAGGCGCTGACATCGAGCGCCCGCACCTCGACGTACTCCACCCCGGCGCGCCTCAGCGCATGGGTGGGGCGCTCGCCGGAGCTGGCGAGCCGCTTGGGCCGGATGAAGCTGTAGTACTCGTTCTCGATCTGCAGGATGTTGGCATTGAGCTGGCGATACTCGCCGTTCTGCCTCACGCCCAGGTCCGCGTACGGCGGATGCGGCGTGCTGGTGGCCCGGCTGAGATCGCGCACGTACTCCTCCAGGCTGTTGACCGAGACGGTCAGACCGGACTGGTTGCGGTTGCTGTAGCCGATGTCGCTCATCCTGAGGCTGGTCGCATAGGGCTCGCAGGCAGTGCCGGGTGCGATATCCTGCAGGTGGTGCTCCCGGCCGTGCAGAAAGGACTTGCACACCACCGGCGAAACGCCGAACAGGTACAGCACCAGCCAGCCGTGGCGGCGGTAATTGCGCAGCAGGTCGAAGTAGCGTCCCGACACGAATTCCTGGCCGTGATCGCGCGACCTGATGATGTCGGCGTACGCCGGCCAGAAGCCCTGCGGGAACGAGTAGTTGAAATGCACCCCGGAGATGGCCTGCATCATGCGGCCGTAACGCAGGCCGAGACCGTTGCGGTAGACGGTCTTCATCCGGCCGACGTGCGACTGACCATACTGCGCCAGCGGTATCTCATCGTCGCTCTCGATCCGGCAGGGCATGCTGGTCGCCCACAGCAGCTCCTCGCCCAGGTGTCGGTAGACAAACTGATGCAGATCGAGCAGGTACTGCAGCAGCTCCCACGCGGTGGTGAACGTTGGCGTGACGAGCTCGATCAGCGCTTCGGAATAATCAGTGGTGATGTGTTCGCTGGCCAGCGCCGACCCCAGCGCGCGCGGATGCGCCGTCTGGGCGAGATACCCCTGCGGCGTCACGCGCAACGACTCCTTTTCCACGCCCCGCCGGCCGCCCTGCAGGACCTCGGGCTGCCCGCTGTTGAGGAGCGAAGACAGGCGCCGCTCGAACGGGGTGTCGATCGCAACAGTGTTCATCGGGTCCGCCGGCGCCGGTCGCTCACGGCTTGCGCATGAGTGCGAGGAAACGCCGGATGCGCGCGGCGTTCGTGCCGACGTCGCTCACTCCCACCCGCGACTCCGATCTCACATCGACACGCGAGCCGCCGCCGCTCGGAGTCACTCTGACCACGACGTCATCCTTGAAATCGAAGAAGAATGTATGCGCGGTCGCCTCGAGACGACCCTGCGCGGGCACATAGGCATCGATCCGCCAGCCCATCTCCCGGGCGACCCGCCGCGCCCGCGCAAGAGCCTGCTCCGGCGGCACCGTCAGGTACAGCGGCCTGATGTACGGGTAGTACTCCCGCTGCAGCTGCGGCACATCGATGATCCGGCCGCCGACGCGCATGCGCCGCACGTATTCAGGGGAATTGACCGCGTGCGCGCGCTCGCGCAGCCGGATGGCGGCCACGAACGCCGGTGGGTTGGTCAGATCCGTGCTGATGTCGTGAATGGGCGGCGCGGAGCGCGCTTTCTCGACCCAGGTGAACACATATGCGGTGACGCCCAGTCCGGCTACGATGCCGACCACGGCCGCGGCGCGGGGAATCGGCGCGTGCTTCGCCGTGGCGATGAGCATCCCGAGGATCGCCACGGCCGTGCCGATCACCGTTGCGCCGAGCCCCACCATCAGCGTCATGAGCGCCGTGCCGAAGCTGGTGAGGGAAAAGCGGTTGAGCTGCCCGGAAAGCAGCGCGATCAGGATGCCGGCGCTGAGAATCCAGAGCCCCGCCTGCGTCAGCTGAGTCGGCCACCGCGGTGCGCGCAGCGGAGGGAAGCGGGAAGTGGTCATGGAGAAACCCTGTGCTGTGACCCGAGCTTGTTGCCCGGCGCCGTTTCGGGCATCTTGCAGCCTTACGGCGAGTCACGCAACAGAGATCCACCCCATGATCGGCATAATCGGCGGCACCGGCCTGTATCGCATGGACGGCCTTGAAGTCACGGAAACACGCGAAGTGGACACGCCTTTCGGCCGGCCCTCGTCGCCCGTCATGCTGGGCCGGCTCGGCGGACGGCCGGTCGGCTTCCTCGCCCGGCACGGCCTGCGGCACGATCTGCTGCCGAGCGAGATCAATTTCCGGGCGAACATCTGGGCGCTGAAAAGCGTGGGCGCGCGCACGCTCATCGGGGTCTCGGCGGTCGGCAGCCTGCGCGAAGAGATCCGCCCCGGAGACCTGGCGCTGCCCTCGCAGTACCTGGACTTCACCAAGGGGTTGCGCGCCGCCAGCTTCTTCGGCAAAGGATTGGCCGCTCACGTCTCGACCGCTCATCCGACATGCGGCGTGACGGCCGGATTGCTGGCCCGCACGGCGCAATCCCTCGGCCAGCCCCTGCACCGGGACAAGACCTATGCGTGTGTCGAGGGGCCGCGGCTCGGCACGCGCGCCGAGAGCCTCTGGCTGCGCGGCGCGGGCGCCGACCTGGTCGGCATGACCAATGTACCGGAGGCCTTTCTCGCCCTCGAGGCCCAGCTGGGCTATTGCACCATCGCGGTGGCCACCGACTACGACTGCTGGCTGGACGACCCGACCCAACACGTCTCGCTCGAGCAGGTGATGAGCCAGTTCCGCGACAGCCTGGCGCGGGTGCAGCGGCTCATCGCACGCGCCGTGGCGGATTACACCGAGGACGAGTCCCGTCCCTGCCGGCACTCGCTCGCCTCGGCGGTGATCACGCCGCGGGAGCAGCTGACGACCGAGCAGAGGACGATCCTCGACTTTCTGGCTGGCTGACCCGATCGGTTTACGCGACGCGCCAGCGCCGCGCAGGCTCGCGCCCGGCGCGGCGGAGCGCTCACGGCGTGTCCGCAGTGTCGTCGACGGTCTGCGGCGACAGTCGTTGCTGCGGCTGCGTGAGCGAGGTGAGCAGCTCGTTCAGCCGGCGTCTTGCCGGCCGCAGGTCGCGGGCGAGCGCCTCGAATGCCAGGCGGAAGTCCGAGACCTCGTCGATGTCATAGGAAGCTGCCAGGCGGGCGACCGCCAGGCCGGCCGCCTGGCAGTTTCGCTCGAGCGCCGCGCCGAGCCCCGATTCGCTCCACGGCAGGGCGCTCAGGGCAGGCCACGGCAGCCGCGAACCCATCAGGGTCACACCGCCATCCGCCGCAGGCATCAGCACGCAGTCGGTACGATCGAGCGTGGCGGCCGCAGTCGCCAGATCACCGGACTGCATCGAAGGCGCGTCGCTGCCGATGAACAGCACGCGCGCGCAGCCCCGCTGCCGCACGATGGCGTCGACCGCGTTGATCCGTTGACCGAGATTACCCTCTGGCTGGGGGATCACCCACTTGGGTCGGGGCAGCAGACCGTCGGCCCATGCGGCATCCTCGGCGAGCGCCGGAGACACGATGAGGCGACCCGGCCAGACGGCCGCATCCTCCAGTGCACAGTCCAGCAGAGCCCGGGCCACCGCGAGCGCCCGTGCGGCACCGAGAGCGCGGGCCAGGCGCTGCTTGCCGGAGCCGGGGCGCGGGCGGCGGCAGAACAGAACGAGCGCGGTGTGAAATGGCGCGAAATCCGGCATATGGTGGCGATCGGGACGCCCGGAACATTGGGGCAACCCGCACAGGCCGTGCCCTCTGCAAGGCGCCCCCCTGGGGGAAAGACCGTTCCCGGGGCGGATCCGTTCCCAGCGCAGCGTGATCCTGCCGCAGGCGCCCCGGGGAAGCCGGGCATGGCCCGCGGTGGCGCGGCCGAACGACCGCGCCCGTCGGGTCATCCGCTCCGAGGCGGTCTGCGACGGCTGCGCAGGGGGCGTCAGCCGCATCGGGCATCCGTGAGTCAGCGCCGCAGCTCGACCAGCGCGAGGGCGTGAGGCCGCAGGCGCAGCGTCAACTGAGGCGAGGTCCCGCGAAGGGCCTCGATCCGGGGCGGCGGCAACCGTGCGGCGGCCAGGAGTATCCTGCGCTGCGCGACGCTCGGGTATTTCGGCGATCCCATGGCCTCCCAGTCGGCGAGCGGCGAGCCATGGTCGCGGTCGACGAGCCAGATATACGCCCGCCGCGCGCCCGCGACGTTCCGGAAATCCAACCGATAGGTCCGGGCGGCGCCGCCTGGACCCGGCGGCGCGTAATTCCACACGGCGACCGCCAGTGACCCGTCCTTGCGCCGCGTCACCAGCGCCGAGTGCGATGACTCCGCCAGACGCTGCGTACCCAATGCATGCAGCAGCCTGAAGTCGTTGAACGACGCCTTCGGAATGCCGCCGGCCGCGATCAGCCCGAAGCCTCCGTGGAACGGCGTCCTGACCACACCCTGCTCCTCGAAGACATCCGAGAACGTCCAATACGACATCAGCTTCACCAGACCGTCGGTGGCGCGTATCGTGTTGGCGAGCCACGGACCGATGTAGGGTGAATCGGTAACGTCGACTTCGTCACCGGTGTAGGTGGCGTTGAATTCGCTGAAGATGACCGGCACATCCGGCATGGGCGATTCGAGCACCTGACGGTGTATCTTCTCGACGGCCCGGATGACCATGTCCCGTCGGCCGATGTGCTCATGCCGATGGAAGACGTTTTCGGCGGTGTCGTCGCCGTAGACGTGAGTCGAGACGAAGTCCACCGGAACATGCCGCGAGGCGCAAAAGCGCAGAAAATCCGGAACCCAGGCCGCCTGCGCCGTCGCCGGCCCCCCCACGCGCAGCAACGGGCTGACACTCTTCAATGCCCGCGCCGTCACCTCGTACAGGTGGAAATAGCTCGCCTGCTTCGGTGTGCCCGCCCAGAACGCGATGTTCGGCTCGTTCCAGACCTCGAAGTACCAGCGGGAGACCTCGGCGATACCGTAGCGCTTCACCAGGTGTCGCGCGAAATGGCGGATCAGCCCGGCCCAGAGAGACCAGCTTTTGGGCGGCGCGACGTTCGGGTCATACCAGAAGCCCATGCGCGCCTTGCGGGCCGCAAGCTGTGGCGGCATGAAGTCGAGCTCGACGAAAGGCCGGACCCCCTGTCGGAGCAGCGCATCGTAAATCTCGTCGACGTACGTGAAGTTGTAGACCGGCCGGCCGTGCGCATCGAGATGGAAGACGCCGACCTCCCGATCGAAAATGCCGTGAAAACGCACCAGGCGGAAATCGGTGACGCGCCTGACTGCGCGCATGTCGCGCTGATAATCGGCGCGGAGCGCGAGAATCGCGCGCCCCGACCCGAACATCTGCTCCCAGAAGTGAGGAAAAGGCTGCTCCGGCGCCGCCCCATCGATCAGGATGCGCACCGGTCGCGCCGGCCGGGCCTGCGTCTGTGCGTCCGCCTGACGGACCGCATGGCCGAGGCTGAGGGCGGCGAGGGCCAGCATCCAGAACCGCGCTGTGCGAAAACTCATCGGCCTGATCTCCGGTGCATCTCAACGGGACCGATAGTGTGCCAAACCCGCCCACCGCATGGCAGCATCGCGGTCCCGCCGGCCGGCGCTCGCCCCAGGGCCGCTTCCGGCCGGCACCGCCCCCTATGTCCCTTTGCGCCCCGTGCTGCGCCACAGCGGCGAGTCCACGGGCAGCGCGTCGAGGCGCCGGCTGGTGTATTCGTAGCCCGCCTGGACGGCGCCGTCGAAGGCCTTCCAGTTCAGCATGTCTATCCTGGCGAGCGGCGGCTGCAGCAGCAGGTCGGTCTTGCCGCGGTGAACGGCGGTGATCGCGGAGCTGTTCACCATGCCGCTTCGCCACAGGATCTGGAAGATGTTGGGCAGCTGCCGCCGGATCCTCATCCAGCGGACGATCTGCCAGGGCAATGGCACATCGACATCCTCGCCGCGGGTGGCGAACGCCCGGTCGGCGCCCGCGTCGCATCCGATCACCGGACCGCGTCCCAACTCCAGCATCACATCGACCGGCAGGTTGTTCATCGCCCCACCGTCGACCAGCACTTCGCCAGCGTGCACCACGGGCGGCAACACCCCGGGAACGGATACGGAGGCGCGCAGCGCCCGCCAGAGCTCGTCGCGCCGATGTACGTGAGCATGGCCGGACGTCAGATTGGACGATACACAGAAGAACGCCAGCGGCAGATCCTCGATCGCCACGTCGCCGAACGCCTCGTAAAGCATGGCGCTCACCTTGTGGCCCGAGACCAGGGACACGAACGGCAGGGTGTAATCGCGCAGCGGCTTCAGATCCACGAAGTAGTGCCGGAACCGCTCGGTCAGCTCCGCCACGCTCCAGCGCGAGGCCACTCCGGCGCCGAGGATGGCGCCCATGCTCGTGCCGCCCACCACGTCGATCGGTATGCCGGCTTCG
>JAKAFQ010000125.1 GCA_021817875.1 Pseudomonadota bacterium | reverse complement strand
CTGGCGCTGACCCGCGGCAAGGTCCTGTACGAGATCCCCGGCTTCCGTTCGGGCGGTGTCAAGCTGATCCACTGGCTGCGCAGCAAGCCCGGTCTCAGCCAGGCGGAATTCAACCGCCGGTGGCGCGAGCGCTATGCGCCGGCTTTTCTCGAAGCGGTGGCCGGCAGGGCGCGGGTTCGCAAGTATGTGCGCAATGAGCTGCTCGATCTCGACGCGCGGGTGTTCCGAGGCAGTCTGTTCGAAGCCGGGGCGGTCGGGGGCTATTCAGGCGTGGAGGAATTGTGGTTCCCGGACGTCGAGTCGCTGGCGCAGCTGCGGGGCGAGGCGGCGCTGTACGCTGCGGTACGCGACGGCATGGCAGAGTTCGTCGACCTGGAACGCTCGTTCTCTATGGTCACGACCGAGCGGGTGGTGTATGACTTCGTGACACCGTCGGAAATGAGCCCGCCGCCGGCCGTGCTCGATCCGGGCAGCCTGGAGGCGAAGGTGATCGGCCAGGGCTATCGTGATTGGAACATTCCGCGGCCGGTCGCGGATGTGTGAGGAGCGGGCGCGGGCGGTGAGCGATGTGTCACCCGGCCCGCGCGGCCCGCCGGGCGGGCGGCGCTCAGGCGGGTTCGAGCGGCCGCACGAGACGCCGTAACCGGGTTCTTTTCGCCAGCCACTGCAGCAGATTCCGCTTGATCTGGATGCGCACCGAGGCCCCCAGTTCCCGATGGATCTGCCGGTGCCACTCGAGTACTTCGGCGTCCCGGACCCCCTGACTGTCGAGGAATGCCGTGAGCGGACAGGAGGTGAGCTCGCCCGGACTGCGCAAGTGCAAAGGGTCGTGCATCACCATCCACTCGTACGCGAGGGCGCCCAGCCAGCTGTGCAGCCCGCGTGCGTCGTCACCGTGGAACGCTCGCGTGTGGATCCAGTCCGTCAGGGCCGCGGCCGGCATCGGCCGCCCAAGGCCGTACCCCTGTCCGAGGCGACAGCCGAGGTGAATGGCCGCTTCGATGATCCCGGCGTCTTCCAGGCCTTCGACCACGACATCCCGTTCCAGGTCCTGGCCGATCTGCACCACGGTCCGGATCAGACTGAGTGACTTGATCGGATCGTACAGCAGGTCCTTGATGATGTTCTGGTCGATCTTGATCAGGTCGAAGGGCAGGTCCGCCAGACGCTTGAGGTTGCTGAATCCCGCCCCCAGGTCATCGAGCGCAAACCGTATGCCCGTCGAGGCGAGACGCGAGATGGCGTCATCCACCGAGGTCACTTCCAACGCCTGGCTTTCCAGCAGTTCCAGGGTCAGGTGCTGCGGCGCGACCTGCGCCTCGCGCAGCGCCTGCTCGATCCAGCGCGCGCAGTCAGGATGTACCAGAGTGCTCGGCGCGAGGTTGATCGCCAGTCCGATGTCGAGGTTCTCGTCGTGCCAGCGGCGCAGATGCCCGAGCGCCTGCGCCAGGCCCTGGCGGAACAGCGAATCGAGGTCGGTCTCCCCCAGCGCCGGCAGGAACCGCCCCGGGGGCAGTATCGCGCCGTCGGGCGTTCGCAGCCGCGCCAGCGCCTCGACCTTCACCAGAGCGCCGTCGGCCAGGTTGACCACCGGTTGCACGAACATCTCCACGCCGCCGCCGTACAACAGCGAGCGGATCTGCGCGGCCTGATCGGTGTCGATGACGTCGCCGCGGTTGTGCGACATGGCCGAGAGCAGGTCCCAGCGGTTCTGCACCGACAGGCGCCAGGTCTGCATCCCGCCGGAAGCAAACTGGTGAGGATAGGCGCCGAGGAGCATCAACACCGCGTGGAGGGCGCCGTGCCGATGCACCGGGAGCGTCAAGGCGCTGCGCATGCCGAATTGGTGCATCAGCCCCTGCCAGGGCCGGGCACGGGTCTCCGCGGCGAAAACGGATGTCTCCTGCGGGGAATCGGTCCGCCAGGTCGTGGCGACCAGCCCGCGGCCGCGCGCATCCCGTGGATCGAGCAACGGGTACAGATCCTGCGTGCGGTAAGCCTCGGTGAGCGGCGCGCCCGCCTCGCCGGCCGCCCGTTCGATGATCATCCGGTTCTGCGCATCCGGCCGCCAGAGCAGTGCGGCGCGGATGCCCGGCAGCGCCGCGAGCGCATCGAGTTCCGGCTGCAGCCAGTCAGCGGTCAGCGCCCGGGCGTCCATCGGGCGCGCCAGCAGCACCTGGTACTCGTCCAGGGTGGACTGCATGGCCTGCAGCTGGCTCTCGATGTCGAGCTGCAGGCGGGCATCGGCCGCCCGCAGGGTGAGGTAGCGGGTGCGGGCGGTGAGCAGCGAACCGTCCAGCTGGGTCCGCAGGTGATCGCGATACATGCCGATCGCCCGAGTCATCCAGGCTCCGTTGATGCCGATCAGCGCGTGTACCGCGCCGAGCTGCTGCGCCTTCTCGGTCACCGCCTGCTCGGTGGTGAGCGCATCGAGCAGGAAAGCCAGGTGGGCGGCCTGCTTGCCCGCCAGGGACTGATATTCCTCCTTGGACAGACAGGCGAGGATGGACGCGCAGTTCCGCCGCGCCAGCATCTCGCCATAGAGCGACGCCGAGAACTTCTCTGCGACCGCGTGCAGATGCGGCGCCAGACTGCGCATCAGCGCCTGTGCTTCCGCACCGAACGGATCGAACGAGACCTCGGCGGTCTGTTCCGGCGGCGTCAGCGTGCCGACCTGCCACCACTGGGCCCGATCCCGCTTGTTCTGCTTGGCCTGGTACATCGCCGCGTCCGCCTGGCGCAGCAGCAACTCCGCCTCGCTTCCGTCGTTGGGATACAGCGCCACGCCCATGCTCATATCGATCGTGACCGCCTCGTTTGCGCCCGCGCCCAGCATGAACGGCGTCTCGAGGACCCGGTGCAGGCGCGTCAGGGCCGCGCCGAGCTGCGACGTCAACTGAGTCGACTCCAGGTCTTCCAGCACCACCACGAACTCATCGCCGCCCATGCGGGCAATGAAATCCGAGTCCCGGAGGTACTCCAGCAGGCCATCCGAGAGACAGCGCAGCAACTCATCCCCGGTCTCGTGCCCCAGGCGGTCATTGACGCACTTGAAGTCATCGAGATCCATCATCCCGACGGCGAGCGATGATCCACGGCGGCGCGCGCGAGCGATGGCCTGCGGCAGGTATTCCTCGAGCGCCAGACGGTTCGGCAGGCCGGTGAGCGAGTCGGTGCGCGCCATGCGCGCATCCTTCGCCCGTAGCGAACGGATGCGCTTTTTCAGGTCGAATTCGTCGAGGCCGTGCCCCAGTAGCGCAATGATGCGCGAACATACGTCGATCGTGGGCGCATCGAAACAGCCGCGACGCGCTGAAGCGAGCGCCAGGACCGCCCACATCTGGCCGGCGCGCAGGATGGGAATGGCGATCACGCTGAGCCATTGATGCGCCGCGCAGTCCGCATGCCACGGCTGCAGGGTCGGATCGGTTAGGGTGTCGTTGCAGACCACCAACTGTCGGCCCCGCCAGGCCTGCGCCACCACGGATGCGGTCTGCGGGTCCGTGAGGCTGGGCGGGGCAAACCGAACCTGCTCGGCCGCCGCGCCGGCGAGCGCCAGCACATCGAACACGCCCGACTGTCCCGGCCTGCCGATCCACGCCGCATGAAACAGCGTGTCCTCGACCAGCTTGGCGCACAGGCTCTGGAGCATCTCCGGCTCCCGGCGGCTGCGGATCAGCACATCGCCGCAATGCAGCAATGCGCGATACAACGCCTGCAGATTCATCAGCTGCTGGCGCTGTCCGAGCAGCGTGAAGGTCCGCTGCCCCAGGTGCTCGGTCAGCTCGCTGACCGCCTGTGCGACTTCGTCCCGGGAAACGTGCAACGGGTCGGCCGCCAGCGCGCCCCCGGGGCCGGCGCTCTGGCGCGCCTGGATTTCCCGGCCCATCTGCATGTCGACCTGCATGATGTGATGCAGCAGCCACTGGGCGAGAAACGCCATCAGCTCGACGGTCACCTCCGGCAGGTGCTCGCCGACGCACGCCTGCGCCTGCCGCAGAAATCTGCGGAAACTCCCATGCGCCCGCAGATGCATGCTGCGGTGCGTCGCGCCGACCCGCCAGCGGCGCATCAGCCGCTCCTCCTCGCGGAAGTGATAGCGCGTGTAATCCACCAGCTCGTCGAGCAAGTTGGTGACGGCCTCGCGCGAGACGTCCTGTGTCTGTGCGAGGCCGATCCGGTTGAAGATATCGAGCAGGCGCCGGTGCTGCTCGTCCACCTCGGCGATGCCGGTCGCCATGGAGTCGGCCCACTTCAGCGCCGGTGTTCGCTCGGATCCCACAGGCTTTTCTTGTAACGGCACGATGTCTCGCCGACACTGGATTGTTATTCGTTGATCATCACGGTCCCGAGCATCAGCTCAGCGCGCGCAGCGGCGCCACCTGTCATCACTTTACACCGTATGAACCGCAGCGCGAAGCGGCGGCCCGCAACGCGGATTCTCTCTGGCGCCGCCGGTCGGCCAGATGCTACACTGTGTGTTTGGACCATCGTGCAAACTCGACCTGCACCTTGGGAGCCGTGTCGGCTTTGGGCCATCGCCGTGTGCGCGGCGATGGCCGGTGAACAGCCGCGGCGCGAGCGCATGCGCGCTCAGAACTCGGTCCATTCAGCATCACCGCCGCCGACCGCCGCCTTTTTTTCCACCACCGGGCGCGCCGCGGATTTCACCGCCGGCTTGCGCACGACCTGCAGCGGCGCTCTGCGGGCCACCGGGGTCTTCAGCGCACCGCGGCTGCGTTCCTCGGCGCTGCGCTCGGCGCTTTCGCCACCGACCGCCGCGACCAGATCCGTGGCCTGCTGGAGAATCGATTCGCTCGCCGCCGAGGCCTGCTCCACCAGGGCGGCGTTCTGCTGCGTGACCTCGTTCATCTGCGCCACGGCGCGCGCGATCTGTTCGATGCCGCCGCTCTGTTCGACCGACGCGGCGGCGATTTCGGCGACGATATCCGTGACCTTCTTCACGGCCCCGATGATCTCCTGCAGGCTCTCTCCGGACTGCGACACCAGCCGCGAGCCGTCGGCAACCTTCGTGCCGCTGTCCTGGATGAGCGACTTGATCTCCTTGGCCGCCGAAGCCGAACGGCCCGCCAGGTTGCGCACCTCGGTGGCGACCACCGCAAAACCCCGGCCCTGCTCCCCGGCGCGCGCCGCCTCGACCGCGGCATTCAACGCCAGCAGATTCGTCTGGAACGCGATCTCGTCGATCACCCCGATGATGTCGGCGATCTTGCGGCTCGCTGCGTTGATCGCCTGCATGGCGTCGACCGCCTGCGTCACGATGGTGCCGCCCTGCTCGGCGCTGGCGCGCGCCGCGCTCGCCAGCTGCTTGGCGGCCGCCGCGTTGTCGGAGTTCTGCTTGACCGTCGCGGTCATCTCCTCCATGGAACTGGCCGTTTCCTCCAGACTCGCCGCCTGCTCCTCGACGCGCTGACTCAGGCTGGTGTTGCCGTCGGCAATGTCCTTGGCGCTCGAGGTGACTTCCCCGGCTGCCACCCGGATCTGCTCGACCAGCGCCGCAAGCCGCTGCGTCATGCGCTTCTGCTCGGTCACGTCGGTGGCGAACTTCACCACCTTGACCGGCCGGCCGTTGGCGTCGAGGATCGGATTGTACGAGGCCTGCAGCCACACCTCCCGGCCTCCCTTGCCCAGACGGCGGTACTCGGCGGCGTCGTACTCGCCGCGGCGCAGCTTCGCCCAGAACGCCTCGTAATCGGCGCTCGCGGCGTACTGCGGATCAACGAACAGGCGATGGTGCCTGCCGCGCAGCTCCTCCATCGAGTAGCCGACGACGCGCAGAAAATTCTCATTCGCCGTGCGGATGGTGCCGTCGAGGTCGAACTCGATCACCGCCTGCGCCTTGTCGATCGCCCTGAGCTTGCCCTCGAAGTCGGCGGCCTGCCGCTTCTGCTCGGTGACGTCGGCGCAGACCTTGACCACCTTGAACGGTCTGCCCGCGGCGTCGAGAATCGGATTGTAGGTCGCCTGCAGCCAGACTTCACGGCCGGCCTTGCCGAGACGACGGTACACTCCGGCGTCGAATTCGCCGCGCCCGAGCTTTCCCCAGAACAGCTGGTAGTCGGGGCTCGCGGCATACGCCGGATCCACCAGAATCCGGTGGTGTTTTCCCTTGATCTCCTCGAGTGTGTAGTCGACGGCATGCAGAAAATTCTCGTTCGCGGCGAGAATGATGCCGTCCAGGCCGAACTCGATCACCGCCTGTGATTTGCCGATCGCGGCCACCTGGCCGCGCAGATCGGCCAGCTCGATGGCGGTGATCGAGACCAGGCGCTCATCCGTGCGACGGGAAAACAGCGACTTCATACTTAACATGTTTACACCTGTTGCGCGCGTAATGGCGCGCAGGAATGGTTGGCACCGGGCGGGACGTGATGCGGGAGTCGGCTTTTGACATCCACGAAGACGCTATCGGATCGGGCACATGAAAAGTTTAGGCCGGGGCTCGGTTTCCCCTTATCGCGGTGCGGGAAATGCCTTGCGAAAAGTCATGAAGCCCGGTGTCGTCCCTGGCGGGCGCCTGTCCATGGGCGAAGCGGCGCTGCCTCGGCCCGCCGCGTCCGCGGTCGCGCTCGGCGGCGCCGGCTGTTGATTAGGGTGTTAAATGAGAGCCGTCGTTGACGGGCGCGTGAACCGTGTCAACGGCTCACTCCGGCCGCAGCAGGCTGCGGCGGTGAGCACTCGCCTGGCGTCCGCAGCCGCGGCAGGGCTCCCGTCCGGCAGCTAGCCCGGAGCGCGACAGACCTCGCGGCAGGCATCGATGAAGGCCTGCAGCGGCGCGGATGGAGGCGCGTTGTTGCGGTAGGCGATGCCGAGCGTCGCCTGCCACAACGCGCCCTTCATGGCGAGCTCGGCAAGACCGCTCGCGAGCGCATTGGGCCGCAGCGAGGCGGGAATGCTGGCGAGATAATTGCTGTTGCGGATGAGATCAAACATCACCTCGAGCGAATTCGTGGTGCTGGCGATCCGCGGTGGGCGCAGGCGGTTGGCGGCAAACACCGCGCCCATGCGCGCAATGCCCATGTTGTCCTTCGAGAACGCCACCCACGGATAGGCGAGCAGTTCCTTGGGATTGACCGGCCCGCGGTTCTGCAGCGCGTGATCCGCGGCGCTGACCAGCAGATGCTCGCCGACGTCGAGCGGCTCCTGGGTGATCTCGGGGTAGGAGGGAAATTCCAGTGAGGTGCAGATGATGTCGAAGCCGGCGCTGATCAGCCCGGCGAGCAGGGTGTCCATCACGGCCACGGAAATGTTGACGCGCACGTTCGGCCGGTGGACCTGCAGCGCGAGCACCACCTGCGAGATGCAATTGATGAAGCTGGGCCCGACCCCGACATTGACGGTTCCGGTGAGACCGCCTTTCATCGATTCGATTTCGGACAGGGCGTGCGCGAGCTCCAGCTCGATCAGGCGCGCGCGCGAGGCAAGCGCCTCGCCGAAGGGCGTGGGCTCGACCCCGTTGTGGTGGCGCTCCAGCAGTTTCACGCCGAGGATGTGCTCGAGCTTGCGGATGCTCTTGGTGAGGCCGGGCTGCGTCAGGTGGAGGGCTTCGGCGGCCGCGGTGACGCTTTTGCATTCGGCGACCGCGAGGAAATGGCGCAGCAGGCGCGAGTCGATCTCGCGCTCCTCCCGGGCGCGATAGGCGCCGCGCTGCGGCAGCGGAATTTTCACGCGGGCGGGCAGGGGCCTGGCGTTGGGCATGGCGGCGGCTTCGATGCGGAGGCCTCGGTCGGGAGCGATTCGAGCGCGATGTCCTGCAGCACGACGCTGTCCTGATGCAGTTCGAACGGCACCGAGGCGGCGCGCCAGCCGGTATGCGTCACGCGGATCTCGTAGGCGCCGCTCTGCGGCGCCAGCCGATCGAATTTGAAGTCCCCGAAGGCGTCTGTATCGGTGGCAGCGATGACCTTGCCGTCCTTGACGAGTTCGACCCGTGCTCCCGCGAGGCAATCGATCACCGCGCCTCGGACCGCGAGCACCGTGCCGCCGGCGAACAGCCGGGTGTAGCGGTGGAGGTTGCGATAATAGACCCGCGGCTTCGTGCCGAGCTCCGGACGGAGCGTTTCCAGACCCTGCTCGCGCGCCATTGCGGCCATTTCCTCATCGCTCACCTGCAGCGCGCGCATTGCCCCGGTGGGACAGGACTGCACGGGCCGGGGCGCGCTCCAGCCGCGATCGAGCAGGTGGGCGTCGAACGGCCACGCCTGGGGAAGCGAGCGCTCCTCGTTCCACCAGATCGCCCCATAGGGGCAGGCGTCGACCAGGTCCCTGCGCCCCTTGGCCGCTTCGGGATCGATCAGCACGATGCCGTCCTCGCGCTTGCGCACCGCGCCCCGGCCGGCCGCGACGCAGGGCGCGGCGTCGCAATGATTGCAGGTGGTGGGCACGTATGCGGCATCGACCAGCGGCGCGCGGCCGCGCTCGATGCTCAGGATGTTGATCCATTTGTGCCCGTGCAGCGGCTGCGGCGCGCAGTACCCCGGGAAGTCGTTGCCGGTGTATTCGTCCTTCACTGCGAGGAAGCAGTTGTTGCAGTTGTGGCATTCGGCAACATCGATCACCAGATTCCACTTCTTCATGGGGCTGCTCCCGGTTGCCACCTTGCAACTTCGATCAGGCAGGAATTGGGGGCGGAGGCCGAGGTTTTCTCGGTCATGTGCCGTTTGGGCGTGAGGATGTTGATGCAGCCGCCGATGTCGGGCGAGGCCCCGGCCGGGCCGATGGGCTGGTATTCGGCGGACGAGCCGTACGCATGCACCACGCCCGGCAGCAGCCGCTCGGTGAGCACCGCCGCGCAGATCACCGCGCCGCGCTCGTTGTACAGCCTGATCAGGTCGTGCTGGGCGATGCCGCGGGCGCGGGCGTCGGCGCGGTTCAGGCGCGCGATCCAGTAATAGTGCCCGTCGATCAGCACGCGGTGGTCGGAGATATCGTTGGTGGCGCCGTCCTTGCCGTCGCTCTGCGTGTGGAAGCTGTAACGCGGATGCGGCGAGATCAGCTGCAGCGGATACCGCGCGTACAGCGCCGCGGTGTGCCGGCCCTCCCAGGCGGGGATATAGACGTTGAGCGGCGGGCGCTCCGGGTCCTCGCCGTAGCGCTTCAGGCTCGATGCCTCGAATTCGAACAGGCCCGACTGGGTCTGCAGTCCTTCGAGATAGGTCTCGCCGTATTCGGCCGGCAGCGGCGCGGGCTCGGGCACGTCCTTCTTGCGGCCCTCGGCGAACCAGCGCCAGCTCGTCCTGCGGCGGTGGGCGGCCTGGGTTTCCGGCGGTACCACGTAGTAACCCTTGCGCAGCAGCTTCTTCCACGAGATCGCTTTCGGCAGATCGGAACTGAGATAGATCTCCCGGCACCAGATCAACTCGCTCTTCAGTTCGCTGAAATAGGCGCCGAGACCGAGCCGCTGGGCAAGCTCGAGAAAGATCCGGTAATCCGACTTGGACTCGCCCAGCGGCTCGATGCACTGGTGCTGCAGCGTGATGACCCGGTGGTTCATCTGGTTGTGGTTGTGGTGGACATAGCCGCCCGAGGCCGCCCATTCGCTGATGTCGGCGCGCTCGAAATTGGTGCAGGCGGGCAGGATCAGGTCGGCGAAGCGGGTTTCGCCCTCGTCCCAGATCGACTGGTTGAGCACGAACTCCAGG
>JAKAFQ010000124.1 GCA_021817875.1 Pseudomonadota bacterium | reverse complement strand
TTCACGCAGGCCGACCTGCAGGGCCATCTCACCCTGGTGTACTTCGGCTTCACTCACTGTACCGACGAGTGTCCGGACACGCTCGCCCTGCTGAGCCGCGTGGTGCGCGCCGCGCGCCTGCCGCAGCTGCAGGTGCTGTTCGTGACCATCGATCCGCAGCGTGACACCCCGACCGTACTGGCCGCCTACCTGCGCCGCTTCGATCCGGATTTCATCGGTCTGACGGGCGATGTGGCCCGGATCGACGCGCTCGCCCGCAGTCTCGGCGTCGCCACCGGCGCCATCCGCCTTCCCGGCGGAGACGATACCTTCGAGCACACCGTGGCGCTGTTCCTGTTCGACGCCCGGGCCCGGGAAGTCGCGGTGTTCATGCCGCCGTTTCACGCCCGGCGCATGGCCGGGGTGCTGCGCCGCCAGGCGCGGCGGCTCGCCCGCACCTGAGCGCCCCGCCCCCCGATGAATGGCGCCAGGGAATCCCCGACGCTGCGCGCGCGGATGTTCGTCGTGCTGCAGCATCTGTTGCCGCAGCACCTGCTGTCGCGGCTGGTGCACCGGCTCACCCGCAGCCGCCTGCGGCCGCTGAAGAATGCGCTGATCGGCGCTTTCGTGCGCCATTTCCAGCCCGACATGAGCGAGGCGGCCGAGCCCGAGCCGCTGCGCTACGCGAGCTTCAATGCGTTTTTCACCCGCAGTCTGCGCCCCGGCGCACGCCCCGTCGATCCGGACCCACGGGCGCTCGCCTCACCGGTGGACGGCACGGTGAGCCAGATCGGGCAGCTCAAAGGCGGACGGATCGTGCAGGCCAAGGGACACGAGTACAGCCTGGAGGCGCTGCTCGGCGGCCCCTCGCCGTGGGTGGAGCGCTTCGCCGACGGGGCGTTCGCCACGCTGTACCTCGCGCCTTCCAACTATCATCGCATCCACATGCCCATGGGGGCTGCCCTGCGGGCCGGCTGGTACGTGCCGGGACGGCTGTTCAGCGTCAACGCCACGACCAGCGCCGCGGTCCCCGGCCTGTTTGCCCGTAACGAGCGGATCGCGCTGATGTTCGAGCAGGGGCCGCTCGCATTGGCCGTGGTGCTGATCGGGGCGTTGTTCGTGGGCAGCATGAGCACGGTGTGGCACGGCGATGTGACACCCCGTCGTCCGCGCGTGCGGGGCGCGCTGGCGCTGCCGGCCGCGCCGGGCCCGTGGCTCGACAAGGGCACGGAGCTCGGCCGGTTCAACATGGGCTCGACGGTCATCATGCTGCTGCCGCGACAGACGCTCGCGTGGCTGCCTCAACTGGCTCCAGGCAGCGCCATCCGCGTCGGGCAGACCCTCGGATGGCTGGCCGCGACCGCCGGGCGAGGCGCGTGACCGGCCGCGACTGGCAGCCGACCGCGGGCCGGGCAAGCCTCGAGCGGCGCGCCGCCCTGCTGGCGCGCACCCGTCGTTTCTTTGCCGACCGCGGCGTGCTCGAGGTGGACACTCCGTTGGTGATCAACACCCCGGTGACGGACGTGCACCTTCACTCCGCCCGCGTGCGCTTCGATGCCACCGGTGACTCCACGGCCGCGCAACCGTACTTCCTGCAGACCTCGCCGGAATACGCGATGAAGCGCCTCATCGCGAGCGGCGTGGGAGACATTTACCAGGTCTGTCACGTGGTGCGCGCGCTCGAGCGAGGCCGGCTGCACAATGCGGAATTCACGCTCATCGAGTGGTATCGGCTGGGCTTCAGCCTGGAGCGGCTCATGGGCGAGCTCGAGGCGCTGGTGCGGGCGCTGCTCGCGCCCGGCGGGGCGGCGCGCCGGACGGAGCGGCTGTCCTATCAGGATGCGTTCCTCAGGGAACTGGCGCTCGACCCGCTCACGGCGGGTACCGAAGCGCTCGGGCACGCGGCACGGGAAGCCGGATTTCGCGCCGCTGGCGCCGATCGTGACGAGTTGCTGGAGTTCCTGATGGGCGTGCGGATCGGACCGCGGCTGGGACACCAGGGGCTGACATTCGTCTACGGCTATCCGGCCAGCCAGGCGGCGCTCGCCCGGATCGATCCGGCCGACCCGCGCACCGCGCAGCGCTTCGAGCTGTATTGCGACGGTGTGGAACTGGCCAACGGCTTCGATGAGCTGGCGGACGCCGACGAACAGCGCGCGCGCTTCGAGCACGATCTCGATGCGCGTCGCCGCCTGGGACTCCCGGTCTGCGGGCTCGACGAGCGGCTGCTCGCGGCGCTGCAGGCGGGCCTGCCGCAGTGCTGCGGAGTGGCGCTCGGGTTCGACCGTACGCTGATGCTCGCGGTCGGCGCCGCGCACATCGACGAGGTGCTGCCCTTTCCCATCGAGCGGGCCTGAGTCGACCGCTCGGCCGCTCGCGCTACTGCTTGGCGCGCGAGACGTACTGCCCGGTGCGCGTGTCGATGCGGATGCTCTCTCCCTGGTCGATGAACAGCGGCACCCGCACCACCGCTCCGGTCTCGAGTTTGGCCGGCTTCTGACCGCCGGTGGCGGTATCGCCACGCAGTCCCGGATCGGTCTCGACGATCTTGAGCTCCACGTGCGCCGGCGGGCTGACCAGCAGCGGCTCACCGTTCCACAGCGTCACGATGCACACGATGCCTTCCTTCAGCCACTGGGCGTTCTCGCCCACCGCGGACTTGCCTGCGGTGTACTGCTCGAAATTGTCGGGCACCATGAAATGCCAGAAATCCCCGTCCTGGTAGAGGTACTGCATCTCGGTGTCGACCACATCGGCGGCCTCGAGCGAGTCGCCTGACTTGAAGGTCTTCTCGATGGTGCGGCCCGTTTTCAGATTGCGCACCTTGATGCGGTTGAACGCCTGGCCCTTGCCGGGTTTGACGAACTCGTTCTCGACCACGGCGTACGGGTCGCCGTCGAGCAGGACTTTGAGACCCGAGCGGATCTCCGCGGTAGTGTAGCTGGCCATTTCTTTCTCGCACCCGGAGCGGCACAATGCAGCAGCCCGTCGGACCGATCGACGACGGGCTCCCAAGCCTCTCCGTTCAAAGGGCCGCGTATGATAACGGCATCGGTGCGCGCTCGCCAGCATCCCAGCCTCACCTGGCAGCAGGAGCTCGCCACCGCCATCACCCGCCCCGAGGAGCTTGCCGAGGCGCTCGACCTGCCGGCGCACAGCCTGGCGGCGATCGCGGCGGCGGCCGCCGTGTTTCCGCTGCGTGTGCCACGCAGCTTCCTCGCCCGCATCCGCCGCGGCGATCCGCACGACCCGCTGCTGCGCCAGATCCTGCCGCTCGCCGAGGAACTCGCCGAACATCCCGGCTACGGCGCCGACCCCGTCGGCGAGCAGGCGGCGCTGCGCGCCCCGGCTCTGCTGCACAAATACCGGGGCCGGGCGCTGCTGGTCACCACGGCGACCTGCGCCGTGCACTGCCGGTATTGCTTCAGGCGGGAATTCCCGTACGCCGGGCGCGGCGGCGGGCCCCGCTGGAGCGAAGCGCTGGCCGAGATCGCCCGGGACCCCTCGCTCGAGGAGATCATCCTGAGCGGCGGGGATCCGCTGTCGTTGAGCAACGCGCGGCTGGCGAGCCTGGTGCGCTCGCTCTCGAACATCCCCCATGTGCGACGCATCCGCGTACACACCCGCCAGCCGGTGGTGCTGCCCTCGCGCATCGACGCGGGGCTGCTGCAGGGCTTGCGCTCGGCGGCGCTGCCGATCGTGTTCGTGCTGCACGTCAATCACCCCCGGGAAATCGACGCGCCGGTGGCGCAGGCCTGCGCGGCGCTGCGCGCCGCCGGCGCGACCGTGCTCAATCAGTCGGTGCTGCTCGCCGGGGTCAATGACGACGCCGACGTGCTCGCGGAGCTCTCCGAGGTGTTGTTCGAGGCCGGCGTGCTGCCTTATTACCTGCACGCCCTCGACCCGGTGCGCGGTGCGGCCCATTTCGCGGTGCCGGACGAGCGCGCCCGCGCGCTCGCCGGTGCGCTCGCCGCGCGCCTGCCGGGCTACCTCGTGCCCCGGCTGGTGCGCGAAACGCCCGGAATGCCGGCAAAGGTCGTACTGTCGCCCCGCCTGTGACGCGAACGACGCCTGCACGGCAGACGTGTGTTGCCCGCGACGCACGCCCGGCTGAGCCGGCACCGCGGCGGCTGTGCGGGATCGCACATAATTGAGAACCGGCGCCGTTCGAGGCCGCACCCCTCCGCTAGAATGTCTCGGGAGCCTGTCGGAATCCGGATGCCCTCGGCTCGGGCGTCACGATTCCGACGGACTTGTCGAGCCTTGTCCGCACGATCCTCGCAGACGGGGCGGTCACGTCCGGGAGACACCTTGTCCGAGCCCGTTGTTTCCGATCCGCAGGATGTGCCGGCAGGCGCCGCGCACCCGACCGACGCGATCCTGCAGATCCAGGAAGGCATCGTGGTCGATGCCAATCCCGCCTGGGTCGGGCTCGCCGGCTCCGGCAGCGACCTGCTCGGACAGCCGGTGATGGATCTGTTCGACGAGCCGTCTCGTCCGGCGCTGAAAGGCGCGCTCGCGGCCTGCGTGCAGGGCCGCTGGAGCGGCCATCCGCTCAAGGCCGGCGTGCTGTGCGCCGACCGCACCGTGAAGAACATCGAGGTCACGCTCGCGCTGTGTGACTCAGCGCAGCAGGGACAGCCCTGCGTTCTGCTCACCGTTCCGATCCGGCCGCGCGATGCCCGCGGGCGGATCGAGGAACTCGAGCATGCCGTGCGTCACGATCAGACGACAGGACTGTTGCATCGGCGCGAGCTGCTCGAGGCGCTGCGAACCCGCCTCGACGTGCCGATTCACGGCGGTGTCAGATGTCTCGCCATGGTGAAAATCGACCGCTTCGCCGCCATCGAGCGCTCCGTCGGAGCCACGGCGAGCGAAGAGGCGCTCGCCGGGTTCGCCCGGAAGCTCAGAGAGACCCTGCATCCGAGCGAGATCGCCGGCCGCTTCGGCGGCGTGCGGTTTCTCGTGTGGCTGCACCGCGGCAACGAACGCGACCTGCAGATCTGGGCGCGCCAGCTGGTGGCCGAGGCCGGCAGGCGTGCCGTACCCATCAGAGGCAAGACCCTGACGACGACCTGCTCGGTGGGCCTCGCCCTCGTCGCGGCGGGCCTGAAGGACATCGATGCCGGGATCGCGGCCGCGACCGAAGCCTGCCTCAAAGCGGCCCAGCGCGGCGGCAACCAGGCGCTCGCCTCCTGGGGCAGCGACGGCGGCCCGGTTGCCTACGACGAGATCTGGATCAAACGCATCAAGGGGGCGTTGCTCGAGAACCGCTTCCGCCTGGTGAAGCAGCCCGTGGCGAGCCTGCGCGGCGGCGATCCGCGCATGTTCGACGTGCTGCTGCGCATGCTCGACAGTCACGGCAAGGAAGTGCTGCCCGGGGAGTTCCTGCCGGCGGCCGAACGCAACGACCTGCTGAAGAACATCGACCGCTGGGTGGTCAGCACGTCGCTGTCGCTCGCCGCCGAACAACGGCCGGCCTGCCTGTTCGTGCGGCTCTCGAAGGACACGGTGCAGGATGCCTCGTTCATCCCCTGGCTCGACGGCCACATCCGCTCGACCCGCGCCGATCCGCAGCGCGTCTGCTTCCAGGTGACCGAGGCGATCTGCGCCGCCCACCCCCACGTCAGGGCTCTGGCCGAAAAGCTGCGCCAGTGGGGATTTCGCTTCGCGCTCGAGAGCTTCGGCTCGGGCAGCCACTGTCTGGCGCTGCTCGAATCGATGCCGCTCGATTTCGTCAAGATCGACGGCTCGCTGGTGCAGGTGCTCTCGCGCGACAAACAGCGCCAGCAGCACGTGCGGGCGCTGACCGAAATGGCGACCGAGCGGCGCATCCGCACCATCGCCGAGCGGGTCGAGGACGCCAACACCATGGCGGTGTTGTGGCAGCTCGGCGTCGAATACATCCAGGGCTATTTCGTCAACGCCCCGGAGGATGTGGTGTTGAAGGGGGAGCGCACCGTGTCCGTCGGGCACACCTGAGGCGGGTGAGCGGAGCGCGGCGGCGTCGGGATCGGCCGCCGCGAGTCCGCCACCGCGAGTCCTCAGCCGGGCGTCGCGGCCGGCAGGGCTTCCAGGCGGTCGATGGCGCGCGGCCAGCCGCGCGGCAGCAGCGTGCCCCGCTGGGCGCGCTCGCCGCGGTAGGCCAGCAGCTCTTTCCATTCCAGGACCTTTTGCCGCTCGCCCGACCACAGCACGAGGCTGCCCTTCGGCGCCACCACCGCGACCGCCGCGAGCAGCTCCTCGCGCGCAGCGGCCTTCCTCCCCGGGATGTCGTACAGCTTGTTGCCCTTGCCGCGCGGCATCTGCGGCACCTCGCCCACCGGGAACGCGAGCAGCTTGCCCTCGCTGCTCACCGTCACCACCAGGGCATCGGGCGAAGGCACCGGCGCCGGGGGCAGCGCCAGAGCATGCTCCGGCACGTTGAGCACCGTCTTGCCCGCGCGCCGCTCGGTGATCAGCTCCTTAAGCGGCACGACGAACCCGTAGCCCGCGTCGCTCGCGAGCAGCCACAGGTCCTCCGGCTCACCCATGATGACGCCGGCGAACCGCGCGCCGTCGGGCGGATTCAGCCGTCCCGAAAGCGGCTCGCCCTGACCGCGGGCCGAGGACAGCGAGTGTGCCGCGAGCGAGTAGGTCCGGCCGGTGCTGTCGAGAAACACCGCCGGCTGCAGGCTGCGCCCGCGCGCCAGCGCCTGGAACGCATCGCCACTCTTGTACGACAGCGAGCGCGGCTCGATGTCGTGTCCCTTGGCCGCCCGCACCCAGCCGCCGGTCGAGAGCACGACGGTGACCGGCTCGTTGGCGATGAGCGTCGTCTCGTCTATCGCCTGGGCCGCCTCGCGCTCGATGATGCGGGTACGGCGCGCATCGCCGTGCCTGTCGGCGTCGGCGCGGATTTCGGCGGCCACCAGGCGCTTGAGCTTCGCCTCGCTCGCCAGCAGCGCCTCGAGGTCGCGCCGCTCGGCGGCGAGCGCCCGCTGCTCCTCGCGGATCTTCATCTCCTCGAGCTTCGCCAGGTGGCGCAGCCGCGTGTTGAGGATCTCCTCGGCCTGCTCGTCGGAGAGCTTCAGGCGCTTCATGAGCACGGCTTTCGGCTCGTCCTCGCGCCGGATGATGCGGATCACCTCGTCGAGATTGAGAAAGACGACGAGCAGCCCCTCGAGGATGTGCAGCCGCCGGCTCACCTTCTCCAGGCGGTGTCCGAGGCGCCGTCTCACCGTGGCCACGCGGAACCGCAGCCACTCGCCGAGAATGCTCTTCAGTCCGAGCACGCGCGGCCGGCCGTCGAGTCCGATGATGTTGAGGTTGACCCGGTAGTTGCGCTCCAGATCGGTGGTGGCGAACAGGTGGCGCATCACCTCCACCAGATCGACACGGTTCGAGCGCGGCACGAGCACCAGGCGCACCGGGTGCTCGTGGTCGGACTCGTCGCGCACGTCCTCGATCATCGGCAGCTTCTTGGCGCGCATCTGCTCGGCGATCTGCTCCTGCACCCGCGCCGGGGAAACCTGGTACGGAAACGCGGTGATCACCACGTCGCCGTCCTCGATCTCGTAGGTCGCCCGCGCCTTGAAGGAGCCGACGCCCGTCTCGTAGAACGCCTTGAGGTCCGCCCGCGGTGAGATGATCTCCGCGCCGGTGGGCAGGTCCGGCCCCCTGATGTGCTTCATCAGCGCGGCGGTGCTCGCGTCCGGGTCCTCGAGCAGCTGGATGCAGGCGTCGGCGACTTCGCGCAGGTTGTGCGGCGGGATGTCGGTGGCCATGCCCACGGCGATGCCCGATGTGCCGTTGAGCAGCAGGTTCGGCAGCCGCGCCGGCAGGATCAGCGGCTCCTCGAGCGTGCCGTCGAAATTCGGGGTCCAGTCGGCCGTGCCGTGCGCCAGCTCGCCGAGCAGCACCTCGGCGTACGCGGTGAGCTTCGCCTCGGTGTAGCGCATCGCCGCGAAGGACTTCGGGTCGTCCTGCGAGCCCCAGTTGCCCTGGCCGTCCACGATGGGATAGCGGTAGGCGAACGGCTGCGCCATCAGCACCATCGCCTCGTAGCAGGCCGAGTCGCCGTGCGGATGAAACTTGCCGATCACATCGCCCACGGTGCGCGCGGACTTCTTGTGCTTCGAGGCGGCCGAGAGACCGAGCTCGCTCATGGCATAGATGATGCGCCGCTGCACCGGCTTCAGGCCGTCGCCGATCGAGGGCAGCGCGCGATCGAGAATGACGTACATCGAGTAATCGAGGTACGCCTTCTCGGTGAAGGCGCGCAGCGGCTGGCGCTCGACGCCCTCGAAGTTCAGTTCCTGGTCTTGCATGTCATGGCCTCCGGCCAGGATTCAGCGGGGTCTGGCGCACAGACCCCGCACGTGTGGTGGCGCCTGGCGCCGAAACGGTCGGCAGCGGCATCCCTCAGACCTGTACTTCGGCGAGGTTGCCCTTCTTCTCCAGCCATTCGCGCCGGTCGGCGGCGCGCTTCTTGGCGAGCAGCATGTCCATCAGCTGATCGGTCTCGTCGTGGCCCTCGATCGTGAGTTGCACCAGGCGGCGGGTGCGCGGGTCGATGGTGGTCTCGCGCAGCTGCGCCGGGTTCATCTCCCCGAGGCCCTTGAAGCGCGTCACGGTGGGCCGGGTGCGCGGATTGTCCTGTCCGATGCGCTTCAGCAGCTGGTCGCGCTCCGCGTCATCGAGCGCGTAGTACACCTGTTTGCCCGCATCGATGCGATACAGCGGCGGCATGGCCACATGGACGTGGCCGTTGGTCACCAACGGACGGAAATGGCGCAGGAACAGCGCGCACAACAGCGTGGCGATGTGCTGGCCGTCGGAGTCGGCATCCGCCAGGATGCAGATCTTGTGATAACGCAGCTGACCGAGATCGTGCGCGCCCGGATCGACGCCGAGCGCGACGCTGATGTCGTGCACCTCCTGCGAGGCGCCGATCTGTCCGGGCTCGAGCTCCCAGGTGTTGAGGATCTTGCCGCGCAGCGGCATGATGGCCTGGAAATCCTTGTCGCGCGCCTGCTTGGCCGAGCCTCCGGCGGAGTCGCCCTCCACCAGGAACAGCTCCGAGCGGCGCGGGTCCTGGCTGGCGCAGTCGGCAAGCTTGCCCGGCAGCGCCGGCCCCCCCGCGATACGCTTGCGCACCACGCGCTGCGCGGCCTTGGCGCGCTCCTGTGCATTGGCGATGGCGAACTGGGCGATGCGCTCGCCGGCATCCGGATGGCGATTGAGCCACAGTGCCATGGAGTCGCGCACGAAAGTCTCGACCACCCCGGCGGCGTCGCGCGAGGCCAGGCGTTCCTTCATCTGGCCGGCGAACTGCGGTTCGTGGATCTTCACCGACAGCACGAAGTTCGCCTTGTCCCAAACGTCTTCCGGGCTGAGCTTGATGCCGCGGGGCACGAGATTGCGGAATTCGCAGAACTCGCGCACCGCCTGCGCCACCCCGGAGCGCAGACCGTTGACGTGCGTGCCGCCCTCCGGAGTCGGAATCAGATTGACGTAGCTCTCGCCGATGCCGGTCTCGGCGCCCGGCGCCCAGGCGAGCGCGTAACCGACCGCATCGGTCTCGGCCTCGCGCGTCGCGGTGATCGGCTCGTTGGGCAACCGCTCGTTCTCGCCCAGCTCCTCGAGCAGATAGGCGCCGAGGTCGCCGCTGTAGAACCACTCGTCCTTCTCGCCGGTCGCCTCGTGGGTGAAGGTGATGCG
>JAKAFQ010000123.1 GCA_021817875.1 Pseudomonadota bacterium | reverse complement strand
CACCGCGTTCGACGGCATCGACATCCTGACGAACCGTCGGGCCGTGTCGATTCATCCATCGGCCCAATCGGTCGATATCGTCCGCGTGACGAACGGCAGTGCGGAGACCTTGCGCTATGACCGCCTGATCATCGCCACCGGCGCCGTCCCAATCCGCCCCCAAGGATTGCCCGGCCTCGATCTCCCGGGCGTTTATCTCCTGCACACCATGGCGGACAGCTTCGCGGTCCATCACCATCTCACGACGGGCGAAGCGCGTTCGGCTCTCATTATCGGCGCGGGCTATATCGGCGTCGAGATGGCCGACGCGCTGCGGCATCGGGGAATCGAGATCACGCTCGTGAGTCGGACCGATCCCGTGTTCCCGACCGTCGATCCAGAGTTCGGCAGGCTGATCGGCGAGGAATTGTCACGCCATGGCGTGCGTGTCGTGGCGGGTTGCGCCGTCGATCGCATCGAAACCGCCGGCGGCCGGCGCGGTCTCGCGGTGTCGGGTCCGGGCGGATTTACCGCCTCGGCCGATCTGGTGCTGGTCGCCGCTGGCGTGCGCCCTGACACGAGCCTTGCCGCCGCGGCGGGGATTGCGCTGGGGCCCTCGGGCGCGATCCGCGTCACGCAACGCATGGAGACCACGATCCCCGGCATCGGGGCCGCCGGCGACTGCGCCGAGACCTGGCATCGGCTGCTCCAGCGGCCAGCCTACCTGCCGCTCGGGACGACCGCGCACAAACAGGGCCGCGTGGCCGGCGAGAACGCGGCGGGTGGGGAGCGTCTCTTCGCGGGCTCGGTCGGCACCCAGACCGTGAAGGTGTTCGAGTTGGCGATCGCACGGACGGGTTTGCGCGAAGCCGAGGCGCGCATGGCCGGCTTCGATCCCGTCACCATCGAGACCGAAACCTGGGACCACAAGGCCTACTACCCCGGCGCGCAGAAACTCCGCATCCGGGTGACCGGCGACCGCCGGACCGGCAGGCTTCTGGGCGCGCAGATCCTCGGCCACTGGCGCTCGGAAGTGTCGAAACGCATCGACGTGTTCGCAACGGCGTTGTTTCACGGTATGGGCGTTGAAGCCTTGAACGATCTCGATCTCAGCTACACCCCGCCGTTCGGCAGTCCATGGGACCCGGTGCAGATGGGTGTGCAGGCCTGGATGGGCGCGGTGAAAACCGATGCAGGCCGGTCGTTCGTCGCCGATCGACCCACGAATTTTTAGAAAGGAGCACAGCATGAAAGTCCGCGACCTCATGACCCCGAACCCGATCCGGATCGCGCTGGAGACGCCTGTGGCGGAAATCGCCCGCATCTTGATCGAGCACCGCATCAACGGCGTCCCGGTCACCGACGCCGAGGGGCGCCTGCTCGGCATCGTGACCGAGGGCGACCTGGTGCATCGCGCGGCCGACGAGCGCCTGGAGCCGCGCGAATCGGTCTGGAAGGAGAATTTTTACCGTTCCATGTTTCGCCGGCGCACACCCGGGACCGACAAGGCCGAGGGCCGCACGGCTGAGCAGGTCATGACGCGGGAAGTCCTCACCGTGGCGCCCGAAGACCATGTCACCGTGGCCGCGCGTCTGCTGGCGGATCACAACATCAAGTCCCTGCCGGTGATCGAGCATGAACGGCTGATCGGCATGATTTCGCGCTTCGATCTGGTCAAACACCTGGCCAGCGACTCGGATGCCTTCAATCCCATGCGCAAGGACTGAGTCGATGCTGATCGCACTGCTGATCTTCATCGCCACGCTCGTCTTGGTGATCTGGCAGCCGCGCGGGCTGGGCATCGGCTGGAGCGCGACTCTCGGCGCCATTGCCGCACTTCTGACCGGCGTGATTCATCTCGCGGATATTCCCGCAGTCTGGCACATCGTTTGGAACGCCACCATCACCTTCGTGGCCACCATCATCATCAGCCTGTTGCTCGATGAAGCTGGCTTTTTCGAGTGGGCGGCACTACGCGTGGCGCGCTGGGGTCGCGGCAACGGGCGCGGACTCTTCGTGTTCCTGGTCCTGCTGGGCGCGGCCGTGGCGGCCTTGTTCGCCAATGACGGCGCAGCGCTGATTCTGACGCCGATCGTGATGGCGATGCTGCTGGCACTCGGGTTCAGTCCGGCAGCAACCCTGGCTTTCGTCATGGCCGCTGGGTTCATCGCCGATACGTCGAGCCTGCCGTTGATGGTGTCCAATCTGGTCAATATCGTCTCGGCCAATTTCTTCAACATCGGCTTCAACGCCTATGCCGCGATCATGATTCCGGTGGATATCGCCGCGATCACCGCCAGCCTGGTCGTGCTGCTGCTCTATTTCCGGCCCAGCATCCCCGCCCAATACGACATGGCGCAGCTCAAACAGCCGCATGAGGCCATCAACGATGTTGCCACGTTTCGCATCGGGTGGGTGGTGCTGGCGCTCCTGCTGCTCGGGTACTTCGGTCTTGAACCGCTGGGCGTGCCGGTCAGCGCCGTCGCGGTCTTCGGTGCGCTGCTTCTGCTCGGCGTGGCGGCGCGCGGCCATGTCATCAGCACCCGGAAGGTGTTGCGCGAAGCGCCTTGGAAGATCGTCGTTTTCTCGCTGGGGATGTATCTGGTGGTGTACGGCCTGCGCAATGCCGGAATCACTGGGCATCTGGCGAATCTGCTCAATGTTTTCGCCAGCCACGGCGTGTGGGGCGCAGCGTTCGGCACGGGCCTGCTGACGGCATTTCTCTCCTCGGTGATGAACAACATGCCAACGGTCCTTGTGGGTGCGCTCTCCGTTGCAGCGACGAACGCCACCGGCCCGGTGCGCGAGGCCATGATCTACGCCAATGTCATCGGCTGTGATCTGGGGCCGAAGTTCACGCCGATTGGCAGTCTGGCGACCTTGCTCTGGCTGCACGTGCTCGCGCGCAAGGGCATGACCATCACTTGGGGGTACTACTTCAAGGTGGGCGTTGTTCTGACTGTCCCTGTACTGGTTGTGACACTCGCAGCACTCGCACTACGCCTGAGTTTCGCGTGATGAGTGCGGTAGCCAGTCCGAAGATGGGTTGTTTGGACACCGCTTTGCCATAGGCAAGGCGGCTCATCACGTCAGTGGTGCTGAGCAAAAGGGAGCTGAGAATCCTTTTTGCTCATTGGCTAAATCCTTAGCGTACGATTTTTTCGGTAGAGTCCACGGTAGTGGTGTAAATCCTCCCCAAGTCCGGGGAGATGAGGTCATCGGGCAACTCCGGTAAGGTTGTGTTTGCGAAGACATAACCCGAGCAGGAGCACTACCCGATGACCAAGCAAAGCATGAATCTGATCGAGGCGGCAGGCAAGTGCGGGGACGAGGACCTGCTGCGGCAGCTGGCGGAGACGGCATTGCGCAAGCTGATGGAGTTCGAAGTAGAGAGTCGTGTCGGCGCCGCACGCCATGAGCGCAGTGGGGAACGGACCGTCTACCGCAACGGCTACCGGGACCGGACCCTGGAGACCCGTCTGGGCACGTTGGAACTCGCCATCCCGAAGCTGCGCGCCGGCAGCTATTTCCCCTCCTTCCTTGAACCCCGCCGGCTCTCGGAGCGGGCCCTGACCGCCGTGATCCAGCAGGCCTGGGTGGGCGGGGTGTCCACCCGCAAGATGGACGAGTTGGTCAAGGCCCTGGGCTGCGAGGGGATCTCGAAGAGCCAGGTCTCTGCGCTCTGCGCGAGCCTGGACGAGCGGGTCCAGGATTTCCTGAGCCGCCCGCTCACCGGGGAGTGGCCCTACGTCTGGCTCGATGCCACCTACCTCAAGGTCCGTGAGGGTGGCCGGGTGGTGTCGGTCGCCGCCATAATCGCCACGGGCGTGAACAGCGACGGACAGCGCGAGATCCTGGGGCTTGGGCTCGGGCCTTCGGAGGCGAAGGAGTTCTGGATCGGCTTCCTGCGCGGTCTCGTCGCCCGCGGCCTTCAGGGCGTGAAGCTCGTGATCTCGGACGCCCACGAGGGCCTCAAGGCCGCCATCGCCCAGGTGTTGACCGCCAGCTGGCAACGCTGCCGCGTGCACTTCACGAGAAACGTCCAGGCCTGTGTGCCGCGGGCCTATGCCGGCATGGTCACGGCCCTGCTACGGCAGGTCTTCAGCCAGCCCGACCCGGCCAGTGCCCGTACCCTGTGGCGCCAAGTCGCCGATCAGCTGCGGACCAGGTTCCCCCGGGCCGCGGCCCTCCTCGATGAGGCCGAAGACGAGGTGCTGGCGTTTATGGCCTTCCCGGTCGCCCACCGCGTGAAGATCCACTCCACGAACCCCCTGGAGCGCCTGAACAAGGAGGTGAAGCGCCGCGCCAACGTGGTCGGCATCTTCCCGAACGAGGAGAGCATCCTGCGGCTCGTCGGCGCCGTGCTCATGGAACAGCACGACGACTGGATCCAGGGCAAGCGCTATCTGACCCTGGGGACGTTAGCGGAAGTGGCACCGCTATCAGGGTTCGAGCTGAAGCCCCCGGCGGTGGCATAACGAGGAGCGACCGAACCGGACACTCGATGACGAAATTACACCACCTTGACGGACGCTACCATTTTTTCCGTTTCGTGAGTTGACCCCAAGAGGACAGCCCAACTCTAGATCAGTTTGCAAAACCGGGCATCCTGCCGCGGTTTGCAAGCAAACGGGCGCGGCAAAGCCGCGCCACCTTTGTCGCGCCAGCACTTGCGTGCTCGTCGCGGTGGCACGTCCTTGTGCCGGAGCGGTTTTTCAAACCGCTCTCTAGTGAAGGAACAGCCATGGGCCGCAGGCCAGCAATCCCAGGGCGCGAGCGTGGATTGAGCGGTTGCTCAATCGGGCACCTCCTCCAAGAAGCTAATTTTGCTGACGAAGTGTGCGGGTATGGCTCACGCCAAGCTGCATAAACATGGAACTTCGACACCTCCGCTATTTCATCGCCGTGGCCGAAGAACTCCACTTCGCCCGCGCGGCCGAACGTCTGCACATCGAGCAGTCGCCGCTATCGCGCGCCATCAAGGACCTGGAATACGACTTGGGCGTACAACTGTTCGAGCGCACTACGCGGAGCACCCGGTTGACATGGGCTGGACAGGTATTCCTGGACGAGGCGCGGCGGGTGCTATCCACCTTGGAACAAGCCAAGGCCAGTGCCAAGGCAGCGGCCACTGGCTATCGTGGGACGCTGCGCATCGCGCTGTCCGATGGCATCGCCCCGCCACGACTCGCCGCTCTGCTCGCGCAAAATCGCGAGGAAGAGCCCGAGGTGGAAATCCGCTTGTTCGAAACGACGCTGGCTCAGCAGTTGAAAGGGCTATGCAGCGGCCTGTACGACGCCGGATTCGCCCATGCGGACGAGGTCGGCGAAGGCATCATCGCCGAACCGGTGTGGACCGATCCGCTGGTGATCGCTGTTCCCGCGCGGCATCCGCTGCTGGCGCACAAGCGCATTCCCTTGGGGGAGTTTATCCGCTACCCGCTGGTGCTATGTCACCCGGAAGCCTGCGAAGGCTGTCACAGGCAACTCGAACGGATATTGCGCACCATGGATGTGGAGCCCATCGTGGCGGAGCACGTTAGCACCTTCAATCTGATGATGATTTTGGTGGCTGCGGGCTACGGGCTGGGATTCGCCAACGAATCGCAGATGACGGTCTGCCGCCATCCCGAAGTCGTGGCCCGCCCTTTAGCCGGGCGGTCACTCATGCTGACCACCTACCTGCTACGGCCCGAAACCGAACCTTCCGAGCCGCTGAGTCGTTTCATGGAACGCGTGGTGGCGGTGAAGAATATGAACTCCCGCGAACCCGAATGAGACACACGCTTGTGTCCCCACATCAGGAGAAAACGACATGAAGAAGACCGGCATGTTGCTGTTGGCCTTATCACTGGCTGCCTGCGATCAGTCTGCACCGACCGACACTATCGAATCACTGGTTGCCAATCCTGAGCGACTCAAGGAAGTTCGCCGCCTGCGCAAGGAAGACCACGCGAAGATGGGCGATGCCACCTGCAATGCCGCAGCCGGCACCGCAGAACTGATCCCCACCACATCGGACTGCCTCGCATCGACCGGCTGACTCCCGTCGTATGCGCTGGAACGTGCTTGCTTGTAGGCATCAGTCAACAATTTTCGGCAAATGGCCATACACGCCATAACACGCCGCCGTTTGCAGCGACACGCTCCATTTTTCCCCAGCTAGAAATCTTGTTTTCTTCATCTCTGCTATCCCGATAACGGTCTTTGACCGGCCCTGAATCGCCCCTCACTCTCGCACCTGCGGCACATCGTTGTCCGCAATTTGTGCAGGAGCGAAATTCAGGAGGTCGTTATGCAGGGAACCAGTGTGCTGTTCGGCCAGGTGCTGGCGGTGTTCGGCATCGTGATCGCGGGAACATGGGGCGCCACCCAATGGACCGCGGCACAACTGGGCTACCAGCTGCGCCTCGGTTCGCCCTGGTTCGATTGCTTCGGTATTCCTGTCTATCACCCGTGGCAGCTGTTCGAGTGGTGGTACTGGTTCGACGCCTACGCACCGCGTCTCTTCCTGAAGGGCGGTGCGATCGCGGCCACGAGCGGCGTGACCGCCGCTTGCGTCGCCATCGGCATGTCGGTCTGGCGCGCGCGCCAATCCAAACTCGTCACGACCTACGGCTCGGCGCGCTGGGCGGCGCCGGCTGAAATCCGCCAGGCCGGACTGGCGGGGCCGTCCGGCGTCTTCCTCGGCCGCAAGGACGGCGATTACCTGCGCCACGACGGTCCCGAGCATGTGATGGCCTTCGCACCCACTCGTTCGGGCAAGGGCGTCGGCCTGGTGGTGCCGACGCTGCTTTCCTGGCCCGGCTCGGCCGTGATCCACGACATCAAGGGCGAGAACTGGCAGCTCACCGCCGGCTGGCGCTCGCGCTTCTCGCACTGCCTGCTATTCAACCCCACCGATGCACGGTCGGCCGCGTACAACCCGCTGCTCGAAGTGCGGCGCGGCATGCACGAGGTGCGCGACGTGCAGAACATCGCCGACATCCTGGTCGATCCCGAGGGCGCGCTGGAGCGGCGCAACCACTGGGAGAAGACCAGCCATGCGCTCTTGGTCGGCGCGATCCTACACGTGCTCTACGCCGGCGCGGACAAGACGTTGCGCGGCGTCGCCAACTTCCTATCCGACCCGGCCAGCCCCTTCGAGCTGACGCTGCGCCGGATGATGACCACGCGCCATCTTGGCGAGTCACCGCATCCCGTCGTCGCCTCGGCCGCGCGCGAAGTGCTCAACAAGAGCGACAACGAGCGCTCCGGCGTGCTGTCCACCGCGATGAGCTTCCTCGGCCTGTACCGCGATCCCACCGTGGCCGAAGTCACCTCGCGCTGCGACTGGCGCATCGCGGATCTGATTTCCACGGAACATCCGATGTCGCTGTACCTGGTGGTGCCGCCCTCGGACATCAGCCGCACCAAGCCGCTGATCCGGCTGATCCTCAACCAGATCGGCCGGCGCCTGACCGAATCGCTCGACGGTTCAGACGGCATCGCGCGCCGTCACACGCTGCTGCTGATGCTGGACGAATTCCCGGCACTGGGCCGGCTCGACTTCTTCGAGAGCGCGCTGGCCTTCATGGCCGGCTACGGCCTGCGTGCCTTCCTGATCGCCCAGTCGCTCAACCAGATCGACAAGGCCTACGGCCAGAATCATTCCATCCTCGACAACTGCCATGTGCGCATCGCGTTCGCGACCAACGACGAGCGCACCGCCAAGCGCATCTCCGAAGCCCTGGGCACCGCCACCGAGCTGCGCGCGCAGCGCAACTACGCCGGCCATCGGCTCGCGCCGTGGCTCGGCCACCTGATGGTGTCGCGGCAGGAAACCGCACGGCCGCTGCTCACGCCGGGCGAGGTGATGCAGCTGCCACCCGACGAGGAGGTGGTGATGGTCTCCGGGCACGCGCCGATCCGGGCCAAGAAGATCCGCTACTACCGCGACGGCAATTTCAAGCACCGCGTCCTGGCCCCGCCGCTGCTGGTGCCGGGCCGCTACGTGGACGTGCCACCGGCACGCTCCGATGACTGGAGCGGTTTGGCGATGCCCATTGTGCCGGGGGTTCCAACGACGGGCGCGATGTCCGGCGAGGCCATCGACGACGCGGGACGCCAACGGCAGCCCGAACTCGCCGACGTCGCGTATATCGCGCTGCCCGAGCCGGTTCTCGACGATCTCGCGCTGCTCGATGACGACGAGGTGCCGCCGCCGCTGCCGGCGCAACTCGACCGGCGTCTGCAACGCACGGCGCGCTTCGCTTCCCTCGATCCTGACGACGGGATCGCGTTATGAGCCGCACGCGCCTGAACCTCTTCATCGAGCCCGAGCACGCGCGGCGACTCGACCAGCTTGCCGCGATGAAGGGTGTATCGAAGTCGTCGATCGTCGCCGTGGCGCTGACCTCGTGGCTGTCGCCCGATGCGGGCGACCAGCGCGAGGCCGCGATCGCCAAGCGGCTGGACCGGCTGTCGCGGCAGTTCGAGAAACTGGAGCGCGACCAGGTCATTTTGATCGAGGCGCTGGCGCTCTACGTGCGCTACGTCCTCACCGTCAGCACGCCGGTGCCGGAAGCGCACCAGGAGGCGGCACGCGCGCAGGGCAGGGCGCGTTACGCGCAGTTCGTCGAGCAGCTGGGCCGCCACCTGATGCGCGGGCACAGCCTGGTCAAGGACGTCCACGAGGAAATACAGCCCGATCCCGACGCCTTCGTGGCGGGCGCGGATGTCGGGGACTCGACGGGAGAGGCGTCATGAGCGCCGTGCCGCACGAGGTCCGCTCACCGCTGGCCACGTCGCTGGACCGGCGCATTCGCATGCTGCGCACGGCGATGGGGCCGCAGATCGCGCAGGCGCTGGACGACCCGGATGTCATCGAGATCATGCTCAACCCGGACGGCTCGCTGTGGATCGACCGGCTGTCCAGCGGACGCGCGCCGATGGGCGTGCAGCTTTCGGCGGCGGATGGCGAACGCATCATCCGTCTGGTCGCCGCGCACGTGCGCACCGAGGTGCACGCGGGCAAGCCGCTGCTGACTGCCGAGCTGCCGGAGACCGGCGAGCGCTTCGAGGGCGCGCTGCCGCCGGTGACGCCGGGTCCGGCCTTTGCGCTGCGCAAGCGCGCGGTCGGCGTCATCCGGCTCGACGACTACATCACCGACGGCATCCTGACCGCGGCCCAAGCCGACTTCCTTCGCTGCGCCGTGCGCGAGCGGCAGAACATCCTGATCGCGGGCGGCACCAGCACGGGCAAGACCACGCTGGCCAATGCGCTGCTCGATGAGGTCGCGGCCACCGGCGATCGCGTGATCATCCTCGAAGACACGGTGGAGCTGCAGTGCGCGGCGCGCGATCACGTGCCACTGCGCACGCGCGCCGGCGTGGTCACGATGGCCGAGCTGGTGCGCTCGACGTTGCGGCTGCGCCCCGATCGCATCGTGGTGGGCGAGGTGCGCGGCGCCGAAGCCCTGGACCTGCTCAAGGCCTGGGGCACGGGACACCCGGGCGGCATCGCCACCGTCCATGCCGGCTCTGCCGAAGGCGCGCTGCTGCGTCTCGAACAACTGATCCTCGAAGTCGCGGTGACCCCACCGCGCGCGCTGATCGCCGAGGCGGTGAACGTCATCGTCTACCTCGCCGGCCGCGGCCGCGCGCGCCGCGTCCAGGACATCGCTCGCGTCGTCGGCTTCGACGAGCGCGGCTACCGGCTCAGCACCGAACGGCTGCCGCCGCCTCCCTCCTTGTCCACCATCGGAGCATCGTCATGACGCCAACCCGCTTTTCCGCAAACCCGTATAGATCGGAG
>JAKAFQ010000122.1 GCA_021817875.1 Pseudomonadota bacterium | reverse complement strand
GTGGGCGATCCGCGATGACATGCCGGGATTGCTGCGAAAGAAGCTCTCCATCCGGTCCTTGTAGCCCGCCAGGATCACCACCAGGTCATCGCGCTCATTCTCCATCACCTGCAGCAGGATCTCGATCGCCTCCTGACCGTAGTCGCGCTCGTTTTCCGGACGATACAGGTAATAGGCCTCATCGATGAACAGCACCCCGCCCATGGCCCGCTTGAGCACCTCGCGGGTCTTCGGCGCGGTATGGCCGATGTACTGCCCGACCAGATCATCACGCGTGACGGCGATGAGATGGCCTTTGCGCACGTAGCCGAGCCGGTGCAGCACTTCGGCCATGCGCATCGCCACGCTGGTCTTGCCGGTGCCGGGGTTGCCGGTAAAGGACATGTGCAGCGCCGGCGCCCCCGAGCTCAGGCCCACGGCGCGGCGCAGCGTGTCGATCAGCAGCAGCGCCGCGATGTCGCGGATGCGGCTCTTGACCGGGGCGAGCCCCACCAGCTCACGGTCGAGCCGCTCGAGCACCTCCCCCACGTGCGAGTCGCGGAACGCCGCCTCGAGATCGAGCGGCGGGGCTTGCCGGCCCTGGGCCGGCTCGGCATCGCTCATCGCGCTCATGGCGGCCGCTCAATAGCGCGATCCTTCGGGACGCTCGGCCGCGTACGGGCGGGTCGTGTAGCGCAGCGTCCGGCCCGGGCCTTCCTGGCGCACGAGCGCATATCCGGGCTCCTCGGCGGGCCGATTGACGATGAACGACAACCGCACCGACTCGCGCCCGCGGCTCGCGTCGAACGCGTTCAGCTTGATGTAGTGGCGCGGGAAAGTGTTGCGGCAGGCGCGAACCTCCGACATGACGCCGGCGCCGTCACGGATGTCGAACATGGGCATGCCGAACATCTCCCAGTACGTGTTGCGCGGATGTGGATCGTCGGTGTATTCGATGGAAATCGCCCAGCCGTTGGCGAGAGCGTACTCGATCTGCCTGACGATCTGCGCGTCGGTGAGCTCGGGCAGGAAGGAAACGGTGCCTTGGGTGATTCTCATGGTCATGGTCCGCTGATGGATCGGGAGGGTTCAGGCGACCGCGGGCGTCGGCACGAAATCCGGCGTATCGGTGCTCGTGTAGTTGAAACTCACCTCGCCCCAGGTATCGAGCGCCGCCTGCAGCGGCGCACAATGACGCGCGGCCTCGGCGAGGATCGCAGGGCCTTCGTTCCAGAGGTCGCGGCCCTCATTGCGCGCCAGCACCATTGCCTCGAGTGCGACCCGGTTCGCGGTCGCGCCCGCGCCGATGCCCATGGGGTGCCCGATGGTGCCGCCGCCGAACTGCAGCACGGTGTCCTCGCCGAGATAGTGCAGCAGCTGGTGCATCTGCCCGGCGTGGATGCCACCGGAGGCGACCGGCATCACCCCGTGCAGACCCGCCCAGTCCTGCTCGAAGAAGATCCCGCGCGGCAGGTCCACCGGGTTATGCCCTTCGCGCAGCACATTGTAGAAGCCCTGCACGGCGCCCGGATCCCCCTCGAGCTTGCCCACCACGGTGCCGGCGTGCAGGTGATCGACGCCGGCGAGCCGCATCCATTTCGAGATCACCCGGAACGAGACGCCATGGATCTTCTGGCGAGTGTAAGTGGAATGCCCGGCGCGGTGCAGGTGCAGCAGCATGTCGTTGCGGCGCGCCCAGCGCGACATCGACTGGATCGCGGTGTAGCCGACGACCAGGTCGATCATCACGATCGCCGAGCCGAGCTCCCGGGCAAAATCCGCGCGCTCATACATGTCCTCCATGGTCGCCGCGGTGACGTTGAGATAATGGCCCTTGATCTCCCCGGTGGCCGCCTGGGCGCGGTTGACCGCCTCCATGCAGTAAAGAAATCGGTCCCGCCAGTGCATGAAGGGCTGCGAGTTGATGTTCTCATCGTCCTTGGTGAAATCGAGGCCACCCTTCAGCGCCTCGTACACCACCCGCCCATAGTTCTTGCCCGAGAGGCCGAGCTTGGGCTTCACGGTGGCTCCGAGCAGCGGCCGGCCGAACTTGTCGAGCCGCTCCCGCTCGACGACGATGCCGGTGGGCGGCCCTGCGAAGGTCTTGACGTACGCGCCCGGCAGGCGCATGTCCTCGAGCCTGAGGGCCTTCAAGGGTTTGAAGCCGAACACGTTGCCGATGATCGAGGCGCTGAGATTGGCGACCGAGCCCGGCTCGAACAGGTCGAGGTCATAGGCGATGTAGGCGAAATACTGTCCGGGCGAGCCGGGCACGGGATCGACCCGGTAGGCTTTCGCCCGGTACCGCTCGCAGGCGGTCAGCCGGTCCGTCCACACCACCGTCCAGGTCGCCGTGGAGGACTCGCCCGCGACGGCCGCCGCGGCCTCCTCGGGGTCTACACCGTCCTGCGGCGAGATGCGGAACACCGCCAGCACATCCGACGGCGCGGGCGCATAATCCGGCTGCCAGTAGCCCATCTGCGCATACTTCAGCACTCCGGCCCGATAGCGCTCGGCGCCGGTCTTGGTGCGATGTTTCTCGCTCGATACCCTCATGACAATACCTCGCATCGGTGTCGCGTCGCGCTCGCCCGGTCCTCCCGGAGCGCAGCGGCTGTACCGCGTGGAGATGATCGTGGGGCTTGATTTTCATTAGGTCCAGTTAGATATTCTTGACTTCAGAATAAGGTTCGCTTATCCACGGACATGCGCAACGTCACGCTGCGGCAACTGCGGGTGTTCACAGCGGTGGCCCGTCACCTGTCCTTCACCCGCGCGGCGCACGAGCTGCACCTGACGCAGCCGGCCGTCTCGCAGCAGATGCGGCTGCTCGAGCAGGAGGTGGGCATGCCGCTCACCGAGCACATCGGCCGCAGGATCCGCCTGGCGCCGGCCGGTACGGAGCTGCTGCACTACGCCAACCAGGTGACCGAGCTGCTGCGCGAGGCGGGCGAGGCGCTCGCGGCGATGCGCGGCCTGAAGCGCGGGGTGCTGAAACTCGGGGCCGTGAGCACCGCGAAGTATTTCGCGCCGGCGCTGCTCTCGGCGTTCACGCCGGATTATCCGGAGGTCACCATCCAGTTCACGGTCGCCAACCGCGGCGAGATCGTGCGCCTGCTCGGCGCCAACGAGCTCGACCTGGTGATCATGGGACGGCCGCCGCGCGAGCTGCTGACGACGGCCGAATCCTTCGCCCGTCACCCGCTGGGGATCGTCGCCCCGCCGCAGCATCCGCTCGCCCGCCGACGCCGCCTGCCGCTCGAGGCGCTCGCCGGCGAGAGTTTCCTCATCCGCGAGGAAGGCTCGGGGACGCGCGCCGCCATGGAGCAGCTGTTCCGCGAGCGCGGCGTGCCGCTGCGCACCTCGATGGAGGTGAGCAGCAACGAGACCATCAAACAGGCCGTCATGGCCGGGATGGGGCTGTCGTTCATCTCCTTGCACACGATCGGCCTGGAGCTCGAAGCCGGCAGGCTCGCGGTACTCGATGTGCTCGGACTGCCGATCGTGCGCGACTGGTTCGTGATCCGGCTGCGCGAGAAAAACCTCTCGCCCATCGCTACCGCCTTCTGCGGCTTCCTGCTCGAAAACGGCGCCCGGATCATCGGCCAGACCGTCGGCGGTCCTTCCGCCGCCAGGCCGGGCGGCATGCGCCGCGGCCGCCCTGCGGCATCCCCGGGACGTGCCCCGCGCGGCCGCGCACCGGTCTGACGGCGGTCCGAACCCACCCGGTGGCCGGTACGCTACGGCGTCACCGGGTCGGCGGCCTCGACCGCAGCCGCCGGCGCGGCCGCCTGTGTGCGCCGACCGCTGCGCAGCAGCGCATCGAGCGCCGGCCGGTCGACCACTTCCTGCTCGAGCAGCAGCCGCGCGAGCGCCTCCAGGGTCTGGCGCTGCTCGCTCAGGGTCTGCTTGACCCGATCGTGCGCCTCGCGGATGAGCCGGGCGAGTTCCTCGTCGATGATCCGGGCGGTCTCTTCGCTGTAGCTCTGTGTCTGGGGCGGCGGCGCCACGGCGAGGAAACTTCCCTGGCGTGCCGTATCGAAGGTGACCGTGCCCAGACGCTCGCTCATGCCGTACTGAGTGATCATGTGCCGCGCCATGTCCGTCGCGCGCTGCAGATCGTCCTGCGCCCCGGTGGAGACATCGCCATAGACCAGCTCCTCGGCGACCCGTCCGCCGAGCAGCACATCGAGCCGGTCGAGCAGCTCGCTGCGTTTGAGCAGGTAGCGGTCCTCCGTGGGCAACTGCTGGGTGTAGCCGAGCGCCGCGATGCCACGCGGGATGATCGAGATCTTGCTGACACGGTCGGCGTGCGGCCGGCTCTCCGCGGTGAGCGCATGCCCGGCCTCGTGATAGGCCACCGTCTCCTTTTCCCTGGGATTCATAACGCGGTTGCGCTTCTCGAGCCCGGCGATCACGCGGTCGATCGCCTCGTCGAAATCGCGCATCTGCACCGCCGGCTTGTCCTGGCGCGCCGCGCGCAGCGCCGCCTCGTTGACGATGTTGGCGAGATCGGCGCCGGCGAACCCCGGGGTCTTGGCCGCAACCACCGCCAGATCCACATCCGCCGCGAGCTTGACCGCGCGCGCATGCACCCTGAGGATCGCCTCCCTGCCCCTGACATCCGGACGGTCGATCGCCACGTGCCGGTCGAAGCGCCCGGGGCGCAGCAGCGCCGGATCGAGGATTTCCGGGCGATTGGTCGCGGCGAGGATGATGACGCCGCGCTGCGAGTCGAAGCCGTCCATCTGCACCAGCAACTGGTTCAGGGTCTGCTCGCGCTCCTCGTTGCCGATCCCGCCGATGCTGCGCGCCTTGCCGAGCGCATCGAGTTCGTCGATGAAAATGATGCAGGGGGCCCGCTGCTCGGCCTGCGCGAACAGGTCGCGCACGCGCGCCGCTCCGACACCGACGAACATCTCGACGAACTCCGAGCCGCTGATCGAGAGAAACGCCACCCCGGCCTCGCCGGCCACCGCCTTGGCGAGCAGCGTCTTGCCGGTGCCGGGCGCGCCGACGATCAGCACGCCCTTCGGGATCCTGCCGCCGAGACGGCGGAAACGCTCCGGATTGCGCAGGAACTGCACGACTTCCTCCAGCTCCTGCTTCGCCTCGTCGATCCCGGCCACATCGGCGAAGCGCACGCCGGTCTTCGACTCGATGTAAACCTTCGCCCGGCTCTGTCCGATGCCCATCAGCGAGCCCATGCCGCCGCCGCCGATGCCTTTGCGCATCAGCCAGCTCCACATCAGCATCAGCAGCCCGATCGGCACGACCCAGGCGAGCAGCGTCGGCAGCCAGGTGCTCTTGGCCTCGCCGCTGTAGCGTACGTGTGCGGCCTGCAGCTGCGCGGCGAGCGGCGGGTCAGCCACCCGTTCCGTCACGATCCGGCGCAGCTGCGTGCCACCGGCGGTGGCCGGCGTCGCGGCAACCCGCCGGTAGTCGGCCGTCGGGAGAATCTGCTCGGTTCCCCCGATGTCGATCACCGCCGTGATCGTGCTGTCCCCCACGGTCGCCTCGCGCACCTTGCCCGCGGCGAGCAGCGTCTTGAATTCGCTGTAGGGAAGCGTCGTGACATGCGGACCGAAGAAATAGAGCTGCGCGATCAGCAGCAGGCCGATCATCGCCATCCAGTACCACGGCGCCGATTGTCGCTTGTCTGCCACGCAGCTCCGCCTGGGCGCACACCGGGATCGAGGCGAACGGGGCGCAGCGCCGCATGCCAGCGGCGCCGCATCGTCCCGGACGCGCACCGGAAGTTGTAGCGCAAACCCGCAGCCCGGCCAAGGACGCAACAGCGAAGCCGCTTCGTGGTCAATGCGTATTGCGCCGACCCTCGGCCGCCGGGCCCGTCACGGCCGTCCCCGGGGGCGCTGTCGTCCCGCGCCGCTTCGAAAGCGCTACCATGCACCGGTGTGGCGGTAGACGGCGACACGGCGCATGGCCCCGAGGTTCAACAAAACGTCCGCATGGCCGGTGTGGGCCCTGTTGTGTCTGGCGCCCCAGGCGCACGCCGCGCGGGTGCTGAGCGTCGCGGTGCACCGCCATGGATCGCTGTTTCTGATCGGCATGCGGCTGCGGGTCGCCGCGCCGCCGCCGGCGGTGTTTCGCGCCCTGCAGGACTATGCCGCCCTGCCACGCTACACCGCCGATGTGCGCAGCGTGCGCATCGTGCGGCTCGGCCCGCCGGGGCGCGTGCTGTTGTTCACCCTCGTCCACGCCTGCGTGTTGTTTTTCTGCAAGACGATGCATCTGGAGCAGCGAATGACGGCGGTGCCCGAGGCGCACGGGGGTGTGCTGCGCTCGGTGCTGCTCACCCCGGGGAGCGATTTCCGCAAAGGCCGCGGCCGCTGGACGGTGCGTGCCTGTCCGGCCCGCGGGGCGCAGTCCTGCGTCGAGGTTCGCCTGCGGTTGGTGCCGGCTTTCTGGGTGCCGCCGCTGATCGGCCCGTGGCTGATCCGCCGCAGCCTGCGCGAGCAGGCGCGCCGCGCCGCCGCCGGCCTGCAGCGGCTCGCGCGGCGCCCGGCGCCCGAGCAGCGCCACTGAGGCGGGCCGGCGCCCGTCCTCAGAAGAGCAGACCCAACCCCACGCCGGTGTAACGGGAAAATCCGCCGAGCATGCCCTGCAGCCGCACGCCTTCCTCGAGATCGACTTCCAGGCGGCGCCCGAGCAGATATTGCACCCCACCGTCGAAATCCGCGCCCCAGCCCAGGCGGTAGCCGGCATGGGTCTGGCCGTACGCCTCGGCGTAGAACTGCAGCGCCGGACCGGTTTGCCAGGTCACGACGAAGTCCGGGTTGAAACTCTGGTAACGGCCGCCGCCGGCGTCCGTGGGCTCGGTCTGCGAACTGACACCCAACATCAAGGACACCCCGAGCGGGCCGCTGCTGTAGCTGACGATGGCGTTGAGGGCCCCGCCGAGCCCGTGGCTGCCGAACCGCCCGTCGCCCGAGGGAAGCGTGACGAGCGTCTCGGCGGTCCACTGCCAGTGTCTGCTGGCGCCGAACTCGTGCTTGATGCCGGCGGTGGTCGCGCCGAAGCCGTGTTCAGTCCGCGCACGCACGCCGCTGCGCGCATCGCTGCGCTGATACTGGAAATTCGGCGGCAACCACACGAACTCGGAGTTGCCCGGCAGACCCCAGCGCAGTTCGAGATTGGGCCCCGTGTCGAGGGCGCCTGCCGGCCCCGGATAGAGCCGGCCGAGCGTCGCGCCGGCCTCGAGGACGGTCATGCCCTGCGGCACCACGCAGCTCGAGTCCCCGATGGTCGGCCGGTCGAGCAGGGCGAGCAGTGCCGAGGGACCCGAGCACTGGCTCGGCGATGCGGCTCGCACCGGCGGCGTGCGGGCCGCAAACAGCCCGAGGACGGCGAAGCCCATCCGGTACCGGGGTCGGCGCACCGCGCGGCAGTGACCCGAAACGCTCATCGCGTGCACATCCTGAAAACTCCTTGAGGGTCATGCCAGGCTCCCGGCCGGCGGGCCCGGGATTCTGTGGCGCAGCGTGCGCCGCGACCAGCTGCACCTTAGCGGAGCCTCGCCGCTCATGTCCACCGCACCGGTCCACCGTCCTGCGCTGCCAGGCCGAGCCGCTGCAGAAATACCTCGGCCACCGGTTCGACGGGCGCGTCCTCGCGACTGAGGAGCATCAGCGGCCGCACGATTTTCAGCTGGCCGAGCGGCAGCTCACGCAGGCTTCCCTCGCGCAACTCGCTCACCATGCTGATGCGCGGCAGCCATGCGATGCCGCCGCCGTGCACCGCCGCGCGCTTCAGCGCCTCGGTACTGCCGAACTCCATCGCTCCCCCCTCCACGATGTGATGTCGGCGCAGCCTCTCGGCGATCAGTTCGCGCGTTCCCGAGCCGCGCTCACGCATCAGCAGCGGCTGACCCGAAAGATCTCCGGGCGCGAGCCGGGGTTTGGCGAACAGCGGATGGTCGGGTGATGCCACCGGAACGATCTCATCGTGCTGAAAGGTCACGCACCGCAGCCCCTTCAGGTGCAGCGGCCCCTCGATGAAGCCCAGCATGAACCGCATGTCTCCGACACCCTGCGAGACCTGCTCGGTATTGCCGACGAACAGCGACACCTGCACCTCGGGATGCTGGCGACGGAAGGCGGCGAGTACGCTCGGCAGCACATACGTGCCGATGGTGTTGCTCGCGCCGATCGAAAGCCGTCCGAGGCGTGCCCCGGCGATCTCGCGCATCGCCGCCTCGGCCGCCGCCTCGAGCTCGAACAGCCGCTGCGCGTAGCGCCGCAGCACCTCGCCGGCCTGGGTGAGACGCATGCCCTTGGCGTGCCGCTCGAACAGCGTGACCCCCAGTCGCGTCTCGAAGGTGCGCAGCTCACGCGAGAGCGCCGGCTGGGAGATGTGCAGCCTGCGGGCCGAGGCGGTCAGACTGCCGGTCTCGGCAATCGCGAAGAACACCGAGAGATGGTGAAGATTCATATGTCTTTATTCTATATGAATACTGATTTATTTGCATTAGCGACATAGCTGGACTTTGTCCATGATGCACTCCCATCCCACGGCAAAGGAGCACGGACCCATGACGGCGACAGGATCCCAGCCCGAGCGGACCGTTGCATGCACCACCTGTTACATGTGCGCCTGCCGCTGCGGCATCAAGGTGCACCTGGAGAACGGCAGGTTGCGCTACATCGAGGGCAACCGCGATCACCCGGTCAATCGCGGCGTGCTCTGCGGCAAGGGATCGGCCGGCATCATGACGGCACTCTCCCCCGCCCGCCTCACCACGCCCCTGAAACGCACCGGTCCGCGCGGCTCCGGGGCCTTCCAGGCCATCTCCTGGACCGAGGCGCTCGAGATCGCCACCCAACGGCTCGCGGCGATCCGGGCGAGCGATCCGAACCGCCTCGCCTTCTACACCGGACGCGACCAGTCGCAGTCGCTCACGGGCCACTTTGCCCGCATGTTCGGCACGCTGAACTTCGCGGCGCACGGCGGGTTCTGCTCGGTGAACATGGCCGCGGCGGGGCTGTACTCGGTTGGCGGCGCGTTCTGGGAGTTCGGCGAGCCGGACTGGGATCACGCCCGGGTGTTCATGCTGTTCGGGGTCGCCGAAGACCACGACTCCAATCCGATCAAACTCGGACTCGCCAAGCTCAAGGCGCGCGGCGCCAAGATCATCTCGGTGAACCCGGTGCGCACCGGCTATTCGGCGATCGCGGACGAATTCCTCGCCATCACCCCGGGAACCGACGGCCTGCTCGTCCTCGCGCTGATTCACTGCCTGCTCGAGGCAGGCCGGATCGACACGCAGTTCCTGATCCGCTACACCAACGCCCATCATCTGGTGATCGATGCACCCGGAGAGGCCGGGCACGGCCTGATCGCGCGCGATGCGGCCGGCCGCGAGCTGTGCTTCGATCGGGCTTCGGGCGCCCTCGCCGAGGCCAACGCGCCCGGGATCCGCCCGGCGTTGATCGGCACGTTCGCGCTGGCGGACGGGCGCCGCGCCCGACCGGCCTTCGGCCTGCTCGCCGAGCGCTATACCGACCCGCAGTATGCGCCCGAGGCGGTGGCCGCGCGCTGCGGCATCGAGGCGGGCGTGATCCGGCGCATCGCGGCGGAACTCGCCGAGGTCGCGTTCCATCAGCCGGTCGTGCTCGATCAGCCCTGGACGGACACGGCCGGGCGTCGTCACGCCACCATGACGGGCCGGCCGGTTGCGATCCATGCCATGCGCGGCGTCTCGGCGCACTCGAACGGGTTTCAGACCTGCCGCGCGATCCATGTGCTGCAGATGCTGCTCGGCGCCATCGACACCCCGGGGTCCTGGCGCTACAAGTCGCC
>JAKAFQ010000121.1 GCA_021817875.1 Pseudomonadota bacterium | reverse complement strand
TCAAGGGTCCGCAGCAGAAACACCTGCTGCTGACGCCGCGGCAGCCCGGCCACCGCCCGCTCCAGCGCGCGCAGGGTTTCGTTCAGCTCCAGCCGGCGCACCGGAGGCGGATCTTCGCTGGCGAGTTCCGCGATCGGATTGTCCTCCTCGCGCGCATCACCGGAGAATGGCAGCCAGGCCATCACCCGGTCACGCACACCACGGCGCCGTTGAACGTCGCGGATCCGATTCCGCAGGATCCGGTAGAACAGCGGCTTCCACTCCTCGGCCGGCCGGTGCGCGTAGGCCCTGGCGAGCTGCAGCATCGCATCCTGGACCGCATCGAGCGCGTCGTCCTCGTGACGCAGCGCCGCCTGAGCGATCTTGAAGGCTCGCAACTCCACGCCCGCCAGGAACTGGCCGAGCGCCCGACCTCCGACATTGGCACTGGGATCGAACACATCCACGTCGCCGCGTAAGGCAGCCGGCATGCTATAAGGCAAGGCGAGCGTAGCAGACTCGGACATGGCGGGTATAACGCGACGGCGTCTCCGTCGGTTGACAGCGACGGCGACGGTGGAGTCCGTTCCGGGACCTCTCTGCTTTCCATGAGATCACGACAAAGCCACCCGGCGGATGACCGGCACACACGATATCGCTCCCATCTTGCGCGTGGCGCTCGCCACACCGCTGCGTCGCCTGTTCGACTACCAGTGCCCCGCGGGCCCCGCGCAGATCGATCCCGGCACCCGGGTACGCGTGCCATTCGGGCGCCGTCAGCTGATCGGCGTCGTCATGCAGACCACGAGCCGCTCGGAGATACCCGGGAGCAAACTCAAGCCCGTCGTGGAAGCGCTGGACGAGCACCCGATCTTCGACGCTGCCCTGCTCGAGCTGATGACCTGGGCGGCGGGCTACTACCACCACCCCATCGGCGAGGTCATCGGGGCGGCGCTACCGAAATCGCTGCGTCTCGGGGCCAGCCTGAGGGCGATGGAGGAACGATGGCATCTCACCGAGTCGGGCGAGGCCGCGTGCGCCAGCGACGAACCGCGCCGCGCGCCCCGGCAGCGGCGTCTGCTCGTGACGCTCGCCGAAGGACCGGCGACGGCGGCCGCGCTCGAGGATCGGTTGGGATCCTGGCGTGACGCGGCGCGGGCGCTGCGGGCGCGCGGCTGGATTGCATCGACACCCGTGCCGCCGGCAGACGAACCGGCAGGGGTCCCGCTCCCGCGAACCGCACACCCCGGACCGGCGCTGAACGAGGAACAGCAGCAGGCCACGCAACGGATCTGCCAATCCATCGATGCCTTCGGCGCCTTCGTCCTGCACGGTGTCACGGGCAGCGGCAAGACCGAGGTGTACCTGAGGGTCACCGAGGCCACTCTGGCGAAGGGCCGCAGCGCACTGGTGCTGGTGCCGGAGATCGGCCTCACCCCGCAGCTGGTCAGCCGGTTCCGCGAGCGATTCGGGGTCGGCATGGCGGTGCTGCATTCGGCGCTGAGCGACCAGGAGCGCCTGGCGGCCTGGCGCGAAGCGTACAGCGGGCGGGCCCGAATCGTGCTCGGCACCCGCTCGGCCGTATTCGCACCCGTGCCACGGCTCGGCGTCATCATCGTCGACGAGGAGCACGACGCGTCATTCAAACAGCATGAGAGTGGATTTCGGTACTCGGCGCGCGATCTGGCCGTGGTGCGCGCGCGGCGGGCGACGGTACCGGTGGTGTTGGGCTCGGCGACCCCGGCGATCGAGACCCTGCACAATGCCGAGTCCGGCCGCTACACGCGGCTGACGCTGACCAGGCGCGCCGTCCAGGCGGTCTCACCGCGGATTTCGCTGATCGACCTGCGCGCGAACGCGCACCATGCGGGACTGTCCACACCGGCCGTACAGGCCATCGAGCGGCACCTGGGCGCCGGGGGCCAGGCGCTCGTATTCCTCAATCGGCGAGGCTACGCTCCCACGCTGCTGTGCACGGCCTGCGGCTGGATCGCACCGTGCACAGACTGCGACGCACGGCTCACGGTGCACCGGGCGGCGCGCCGCCTGCGCTGCCATCACTGCGGCGCGGACTCGGCTCTTCCCGAACGCTGCCCGCAATGCGGCTTCGCGGTCAAACCGGTCGGCCAGGGCACCGAGAGAATCGAAGAGACGCTGTCTGCGCTGTTCCCGGGTCAGCCGTGTCTCAGGCTCGATCGTGACGTGGTCAGACACCGTGGTGACCTGGAGGATGTGATGCGCCGGATCGCCTCGGGCGAGGGCCGCATCCTGGTCGGCACCCAGATGGTCACCAAGGGACACGACTTCCCGAACGTCACCCTGGTGGTGGTGCTCAATGCCGATCAAGGTCTGTTCAGCAGCGATTTCCGCGCCCCTGAGCGCCTGGCCCAGACCATCGTGCAGGTCGCGGGCCGCGCCGGGCGGGGCGAGCGACCCGGCGAGGTTCTCATCCAGACGGAATTCCCCGCCCACCCTCTGCTCGCCGGTCTGCTGGCCGAAGGCTACGAGGGCTTTGCCCGGACGGCGCTCCGGGAGCGGCGCGAGGCCTCCTGGCCCCCGTTCAGCCGCCTCGCGGCGCTGCGCGATTCCGCCACGTCCGCCCAGGCTGCCCTCGCCTTCCTCACCGAGGCGCGCGCACTGGCCGATCGGTCCAGCGGCCTGCGCCTGCTGGGGCCGGTTCCGGCCGCAATGGCCCGGCGGGCCGGGCGCTACCACGCGCAGTTGCTGCTCGAGAGCGCCGACAGGGGCAGGCTGCACCGTTTCCTCGATACCTGGCTGCCGCAGGTGGAATCGCTCCCGAGCGCACGCCGGGTACGCTGGGCACTCGATGTGGACCCGATCGAGCTGTTCTGACGGGTGGCAGCCGCGCCGGCCAGCCCCGGCTGAGCGGCAGCTTCGCGGTCGGCCCCGCGGCAGCCGGGGAATTGCCCGACCTGGGGCCGTTGTCGGGTCGATTCGGGTAAACTTCGCTGTTTCGTACCCTGCGGACCCCGACTTCATTGAAGCAGCAACTCGAGCAGCTCCTGGCGAGCGCTCTCGAATCCCTCACCGGAACTGTCCTGCCCGAACCGCCCGCAGCGGATGCGGTGACGGTCGAGCGCGCACGCGACCCCCGGCACGGCGATTTCGCGACCAACGTCGCGCTGCGCCTGGCCAAGGCCGCGCGCGCGAATCCTCGCGAGCTCGCCCGGCGCATCATCGCGGCCCTGCCGGCGAGCCCCCTGGTGGCCCGTACGGAGATTGCCGGCGCCGGCTTCATCAATTTCTTCCTGGCGCCCGCGGCCTATGGCCGCGAACTCGCGGCGATTCACGAGCTGGGAAGCCGCTACGGCCACTGCGGGCTCGGCCGCGGCGAGCGGGTGCTGCTGGAGTTCGTCTCGGCCAATCCAACCGGGCCGCTGCACGTGGGACACGGTCGCCAGGCGGCCTATGGCGCGACGCTCGCCAACATCCTGTCGGCCGCCGGCTTCGAGGTCTGGCGCGAATACTACATCAACGACGCCGGCCGACAGGTGGATATCCTCGCCGTCAGCGCCTGGGTGCGCTACCTGGAGGCCTGCGGCGAGCAGCTGCCGTTTCCGGAGAACGGCTACCGCGGCGATTATGTCCGCGACATCGCCGCGCGGCTGCGCGCCGCTGAAGGGGATGGCCTGCGACGCAACGCCTCCCTGGTGCTCACCGGGCTGCCTGCGGATGCGCCTGCCGGAGACAAGGAGGCCTATATCGATGCCCTGATCGAACGGGCACGCCAGCTGATCGGCGCCGACGCGTTTGCGCGCGTGATCGAGTCATCGCTGTCGGAAATGCTTGCAGACATCCGCGACGACCTGGAACAGTTCGGCGTGCGGTTCGACCGCTGGTACTCGGAGAAGGCGCTCGAAAAGAGCGGCGCCATCGAGCGTGCGCTGGGACGGCTCGAGCATGAGGGCCGGCTGTACCGGCGCGAGGGCGCCACATGGTTCCGCGCCACTGAGTTCGGTGACGAAAAGGACCGCGTGGTGGTCCGCGAGAACGGCCAGAAGACCTACTTCGCCTCGGACATCGCCTATCACCTGGAGAAGCGCGAACGCGGTTTCGGGCGATTGATCGATGTGCTCGGCGCCGACCACCACGGCTACGTGGCCCGCGTGCGCGCCGGCCTCGTCGCGATGGGCGAGCCGGGCGAGTCTCTGGAGGTCGACCTGATCCAGTTCGTGAGCCTGTTCCGCGCCGGCGAGAAGGTGCCGATGGGCAAGCGCGAGGCGCAATTCGTGACGCTGCGCCAGCTGCGCGAGGAAGTCGGCAACGACGCCTGCCGGCTCTTTTACCTGATGCGCAGCCACGATCAGCCCCTGGACTTCGATCTCGAGCTCGCCAAGTCACGCAGCAATGAAAACCCGGTGTACTACATTCAGTATGCGCACGCCCGGGTGGCCAGCGTCATGAAACAACTCGCCGCGCGGGGGCTCGCCTTCGATCGCGCCGAGGGGCTGGCCCACGCCGGCCTGCTCACCGGCCCCCACGAACAGGCGGTGCTCGTCTCGCTGGCGCGCTATGCAGAAGTTCTGGAACAGGCGGCCGTCAACCGCGCGCCACACGCGCTGGTGCACTACCTGCGTGAGCTCGCGAACACGCTGCACACCTATTACAACGCGGAGCAGTTCATCGTCGAGGATTCCAGGCTGCGCAACGCCCGGTTGGCGCTCGTTACCGGCGTGCAGCAGGTGATCCGCAACGGTCTGATGCTGCTTGGAGTCTCCGCTCCGGATACCATGTAAGCGGATGTCGCAGCTGACTCGCGATTACAAGGGCACCGGCCGCCGCCCCATGCAGGTGAGCGGCATGAAGGAGTTCGCCTTCGGCATGCTCGCCGGCGCGCTGCTCGCCGGGGGTGGCGCCGCGCTGCTCGCGGTTCGCAGCCATCATCGGCAGACTCAGCCGGCCGCCTGCGCGGCGCCGGTCGCATCCGGCAGCACGAGCCCGGTATCCGGACGGTCCACGCCATCGATCGCGAACGGCCCGGGTACGCGCCACAGCCCGAGTGCGCCACGGCTTGCAGCCGCGCCGCCCGGCGCGACGGCTTCCGCGGCCGCGAGCGGCGCCGCGTCGGTCTCCTCGGCTCAGAATTTTGACTTCTACCGGATGCTGCCGAGGTTCACGGTGCCGGTCCCGGCAAACCACGCCGCAGCGCCGGCGAGCCGCCCCAGGCCTGCGGCAATCACCGGCGCCGCCTTCGTCCTGCAGGTCGGGTCCTACAGCAGTGACGCCGAGGCGCGGCACGTACGCGCCCGGCTGGCACGCATGGGCATCGCCGCGCGAATCCAGCAGGTCAGCGAGCATGGCGTGCGGTTGAATCGCGTCCGGGTCGGCCCGGTCGGCAGTGGCGCGCTGCGCAGGCTCCGCGCAGCGCTCGCGGCCGCCGATTTTCACCCCCTGGTGATTCCGAGCCGCGGCCAGTGAGTCCGGCCGCCGCGTCCTGAAAACTCACCCACGTCGGCCGCTGTGAGTCGGTGCCGGCGGGGCGGACGGATGGCACAATCGGCTAGTCTTCGCCGATCGAGCGGAAATCGAGCCCCAGCGAGCGCAGCTTGCGATACAGGTGCGTGCGCTCCATGCCGACTCGCTTGGCAAGCTGCCCGACCTTGCCGTTGCACAGCAACAGCTGCTGCTGCAGGTAGGCGCGCTCGAACTGCTCGCGCGCCTCGCGCAGCGGCAGCGCCAGCAGGTCCTGCTTGACCAGCGGCTCGCCGCCCGGGGCCTGCGCGGCGAGCTCGCGCTCCACTTCCTCCAGGCCGATCTCCTCGTTTCCGCCCTGGATCAGCAGCCGGTGGACCAGGGTTTTCAGCTCGCGCACGTTGTCCGGCCAGGGATAGTTGCGCAACCGGTTCTGCGCCGCCACGCTGAAGTGTCTGAACGGCAGGCCCTCCGCGTCGACGATGCGATCGACGTGTTCGCGCAGCAGCTCCGGTACGTCCTCGGCATATTCGCGCAGCGGCGGCACGCGTGCGATCAGGGTGTTCAACTGGCTCAGCAGGTCGCGGCGCAATGCGGTTCCGGCCCGATTCTCGATGCCCGGCAGCGCCGAGGACACCAGCCTGGCGCGCATCTCGATCGGCTCGCGCCCTCCCACGGGCGTGAAGCGCCCCGACTCCAGTGCCCCGACCAACAGCCGTTGGGCGCCGGGAGGCAGATCCTCCAACTCGCTGATGTACAGTGTTCCGTCGGCCGCCTGCTCGAGCAGCCCGGGGTGATGCGCACCGTCGTCGTCCGAGCCGAACAACCGGCTTTCGGCGTCCGCCTCGCGCAGGCTGCTCGCCACCAGCACGACGAACGGCCCCTCGGCGCGCGATCCCCGCGCATGCAGATAGCGCGCAAAGACCTCCCGGCCCGAGCCGGGCTCGCCGATCAGCAGCACCGGCGAAGCATGGCCGGCCAGCTGCTGCAATTCGCTGCGCAACTGCTGCATCAGCTTGCTCTTGCCCGCCGGCGCGATCGACCCCGGCGCAAACAGTTTGCCCGCCTGGCGGCGGCGGCGGCCGGCATCGAGCGCCCGCTCCACGGTGCGCAGCAGCTTCGCGAGCGACAGCGGTTTCTCGACGAAATCGAACGCCCCCAGCCGGGTCGCCTCCACGGCCGTCTCGACCGTGCCATGACCCGACATCATCACGACCGGGCAATCATCCGAGTTGGAGGACGACCATTCCCGCAGCAGCGTGATTCCGTCCACATCCGGCATCCAGATGTCGAGCAGCACCAGGTCGGGCGTCTGACGCGCGCGCGAAGCGCGCGCCTGAGCCGCATTGGCCGCGACATCGACCGCGTAGCCTTCCTCGGAGAGGATTTCCTTCAGCAGGCCGCGGATGTCCGCCTCGTCATCGACCACCAGAATGTGCGCAGCGCTCATGCTTTCTCACTCCGCAATGACTCTCGCCTCTGACGCATTCCGTCGCGGCCGCCGTACGCCACCGGCAGCGCCACCCGGATGCGCGCGCCTCCCTCGGGGAGGTTGTCCGCGTCGATCCGTCCACCATGCTCCTCGACGATTTTTTTCACGATCGCCAGTCCCAGTCCCGTGCCTTTGGGCTTGCTCGTGACGTAGGGATCGAAGATCCGGCCAAGCTGATCCTGCTGGAAACCGGGGCCATTGTCACATACTGTGATGAGCGCGAACGCCCCTTCGGCCCGGCCCTCGAGCCGGGTGCGGACCGCAAGACGCGGCGAATCGCGCCCCTCGAGCGCCTCCAGGGCGTTGGTCACCAGGTTATTGAGGATCTGGCGCACCCGGCCGCGGTCTGCCTCGATGCCCGAGAGGCTCTCGTCGAGATCGAGTCCAATGGCCACCCGGGGATCCTGCGAGCGATACAGGTCCGCCACCTCGGTCACCAGCTGATTGAGACTGAAGTGACTGACATGCATCTCGGGGGCGCGCGCGTATTCGCTGAACGCGTTCACCATCTGCTGCATGCCCTTGACCTGCTGCACGATGGTATGGGTCGAGCGATCGAGAATTTCCGCTTCCGGCGGCGGCAGAGTGGACAGCAGCCGGCGGCGCAACCGTTCGGCCGACAGCTGGATGGGAGTCAGAGGATTCTTGATCTCGTGCGCCAGCCGCCGCGCGACCTCGCCCCAGGCGGCGTCGCGCTGCGCCTGCAGCAGCGCCGTGATGTCATCGAAGACGATGACGTAGCCCATGTCGCCGCTTTCCCCGGGCAGCGCCGTGCACGCGCACATCAATGTCAGGGTACGCCCTGACCTGCCGAGATCGAGCTGCTCGCGCCACTCGTCGCGACCGCGCGCGAAGCGCACCGCGAGTGCGGCGACGAACTGCCCCAGCCGCTCGTTGCCCGCCGACAGATCGGGCAGAGCCCGGCCGGTGGCCGCCGACAGCTCGGTGCCCAGAATGGCGCCGGCGGCCTGGTTGGCCATGCGCACCACGAGGTTGCGGTCGATCGCCAGCACACCGGTGGACAGCCGCGCGAGAATGATCGCCAGGCGCTCGCGCTCGCGCTCGACCGCCTCCTGGCTGCGCGTGGCCTCATCGTGCGCCCGCCGCAGCCGCTTGGTCATGTCGTTGAACGAATGAACCAGGAAGCCCATTTCATCACGCGAGGGAAGCTGCAGGCGGGTGTCGAAATCCCCCTTGCCCACGGCCCGCGTGCCGGCGATCAGATCCTGCACCGGCCGTGCCAGGCGCTGCGCCGAGAGGATCGCCCCGTGGATCGCCGCCAGCATGGCGAGCAACAGCACCAGCGTCAGTGTCAGGATGAAGCTGTATTTCAGCGGCTCGCGCAGCGCCGTGAGGTTGCCGTATTGCGAATACGACCGTTGCACCACGTTCGAAAGCGCCGAGAGCTGCTGCGGCACCGGATACACCGCCATCAGGTAACGGTCGTCCGACCCGTTGGACGAAGCAGCGAGCGGCACACCGACGCGGATGATGAACCGGCCGTCGGGCCGCGGCTCCAGATTGACATAGGTGCGCCGTTCGCTCACCTGGCGCACCAGATCGGCCGGCGGGGCGAGTGAGACTTCGGCGAGCGGATCCTGGAGGCTGGCCGCGAGAATCCGCTCGTTGCCGCCATACAGGACGAGCTCCAGGGCCGAGTCCGAGCGGCGCGCCTGATCGAGCCGGCGCTGGATCTGCATCGGACCCAGCCCGGCGAGGGAGCGGGCGAGCAGCGCCGCGCGACGTGATTCGTCCTCCACCCGCAGATCGAGCGCCGAACGGGACAGCACCAGCGCGTCCTTCAGGCCCTGCTTCACCTCGACCCGAAACCAGCTGTCGATGCCGCGATTGAGGAACCCGACCGACGCGAAGTACACGATGAGCAGCGGCGCCACCACCAGCGCCCCGAAGATCGTCACCGTACGTGCCGTGAGGCGCGATCCGGGAACATGGTTACGGTAGTCGCGGACCAGCAGCCACAGCCGCCGCGCCAGCATCACGATCAGCGCAAACACGCCGATCACATTGAACAGCACGATCCACGGCTGCAGCCGGCCGAATTCCGAGGAGTTCTGCGCGCTCTTGGCAAGCAGCAGCAGCGCGCCGATCCCGATGCCGCTCCACAGCGCGATGGTGGCGGCCGCACGGCCGCGCCTGCGGGGCGGCTGGGCTGCGCTTACACCGGCAGTGCCCATGTGTACCAAGGACTCTCCCGCTGCCAGTCATCGGTCCAGAACAGCAGCGCCCGCAGCGATGCGGGCAGCTGGCCACGCCTCACGCCGGCGCGCACGCTGATCGTGTAGGGCCCGCCCTGCAGTTGTGACTCGACCAGGATGGGCCAGTCGTGAACCTGCTCGAGATAGCGCAGCGCCTGCTTGACGCTCGGGAAGGTGTGCTCCGCGCCGGTCTGTACATTGCGCACGACGAAGCGCCGTGTGACCACATGGTAAGCCAGCTTCCGATGCAGCGTCACGTCGATGACCGTGGCGTTGAACCAGAAGTGCCGCACCTCATCGATCCTCGCTTCCACGTCGAACGACAGGGTGACCCCGTTCTGAAGCGCCTTGAGGATGGTGGGATTGAGCGGATAGGTCACCTTCGCGTTGAGTTCGATCACCCCGTGATTGAGATCGACATACGCCGAACGGACCGCCAGCGCCCCGTCGAGCGCATCCGCCCGCGCCGGCGGCGTCCAGGCCATCCACAGCGCGCCGAGGAGGAGCAGCCCGCACTGCCACACAAGTCCTGCGTGCGCGCGCGCGCGCCGCAACGGGGTCCCCGGCGGCGAACTCATCAGTGGCATGGATGCAACGGCAGAATGCGTAAGGCCCCCTGCATCTGGATGCTAGGCGATACCGGACGTTGTCTTTTCGAGACAAGCATAATAGAACCCATCGGTCTCGGCTGCACCCCCGCAGAACAGCTGCACGCCCCACCGGCAGCTCAGCGCGCCCGGGGCAAGC
>JAKAFQ010000120.1 GCA_021817875.1 Pseudomonadota bacterium | reverse complement strand
ACGGCCTGGGGCCCGTCGATGCTGACCGACAGCCCGAAGCGGTGCGCATCGAAATACCCGATGAGCTCCTCGGTGAGCAGCGTCGCGTTGGTGGTCAGGGAAAAGTCCACCGCCTTGCCGAGCCGGCCGGCCTCGGCCTCGGCGTAATCGACCACCTGACGGATCAGCGGCATGTTGCTCAGCGGCTCGCCGCCGAAGAACACGATGCCGACCCGCGGCCGCTGCCGGCCCTGCGAGAGCAGCAGATCGACGCTGCGCGCCGCCACCTCCATGCTCATGCGCTTGCCCTCGGCCGGCACGGCCAGATCCTCCTTGTAGCAATAGCGGCAGGCCAGATTGCATCCGGTGTTGACGTTCAACACGATGGTGCTGAGCGGATAGGCCTCGATGTGCACCCCCGAGGGGTTGATCGGCCGGCTGGCTCCATCGGCCCGCAGCACTTCCAGGCGCAGCAGCTTATCGAGGCATGCGCTCACCTGCTCGCCCGGGAACCGGGCGGTCAGCGCGCCGGCAATGCCCGCGGCATCGAGCGTCGCGTCCGCCCGCACCAGCCGCAGCACCTCCGCGCCGAGCGCATCGAGCTCGAACAGCGCCGTGGTCGGCACGTGCAGCAGCATCGTGCGCTCGCCACAGTCAACGATGTGAGCATTTGCAGTATCGAAGATCACGGTGCACCCGCTCAGTAGATCGGTGGATTGACCCAACGCTGCACCGTCACGATCAGGTGCGCCTTGCCCACCACCGCGCCGTGCCGCGCCCGATGGGTCGCCACGACGGACAGATCCCCGGTGTTGTCGGCCGAAAACGGCCGCTTCGGATCCGGTCCGCCCACCGCCGGCAGAAACCGCCCCTGCCCGGTGAGCCGGCCGGCAAAGCGGATGTCACCGCGTCGGGCCGCCTCGGCGTTGAACGGCTGCACGCTCCAGCTCACCGGCACCGCTCCGAGCGACACCGCCGTGCGCTGGCCGTCGGCCGCACGCACATCCGTATAGCCAATCGCACGAAATTGCGCATCCACCGGCAAGAGCGTCCCGCCACCGAGCCGCGCAATCGCCAGCGCAGGCTCGACCTGCACCCGATCCACATGCCGGTACACCACCAGCAGATCCCCCCCGCTCAGCCCACCGACCCGCACCTCACGGTACCCCGCCACCGCATCCCCGGCCACCCGCACGCTCAGCACCAGCCCATAGGCCGCACGCCGCACCACCCGCACACTCGTCCCAGGCCCCAGATCCACCTTCCCGCTCAGCCCACGACCCAGCACAATCACCCGCTGCCTCGTGCCTACCTTCAGCGCTCGCGGCAGCACCGCCAGCACTCGCGCCGCACCACCGGCACGCTGCGCCACCCACTGCCCGCCCAGCTCGGAATGATCCGCCCAAAACCACCGCCCACTGATCCGCCGCCCATCCGCAGAGGCAAAGTACACCTCGTGCACCGCACGGCCCCCCAGAGTGCCGGTCCCACGCCACTCAAACCCCGTGTACACCAGCGCATCCGAGCCCCCGCTCAGCCGCTCACCGTTCACATAATGCAGCACGTAGCGCGCCCGATACCGCTGCCAGCCCACCCGACGGATGCTCGCCGTGCCGTAATACGGCCCGCGCCACGCCGTCTCCCCACGCACAATCCACCGCCCCGCCAGGTCCGCCGGCCGCCGAGCCTGCCACTGCCTCCACGCCGCACTGTGCAGCGGAAACAGCTTCGCCAGCTCCCCGGGCAGCTGCGTGCTGGCAATCTTCCACCAGTGAATGTCACGGCTCCCGTCCTGATACTCCAGCGTCGGAAACTGCCCAACGTGAAAATTAATCAGCTTCAGCCACTCCGACGCACTGCGCCGCTGCAGCGCCACTCGCGCCAGACTGTGACACCGACCGCACATCTGGTGCAGGTTGTCCGGCAGCTTCATATCCGGCATGTTCGCCCGCCGCTCCAGCGCAAACCGCCCCGCGCGCGTCTCCGAGGGCGCCAGCCCCTGAACCTCGCTCAGGTACTGAATGATCAGCCCCTGCTCGGCGCTGCTCAGCACCACCCCGTGAACATGGCGCATCCGGAAAATCGTCATCGCCCAGCCTTCCGGGCTCTTGCGCTCCTCGCTGATCCGATCGAAATGCCCCGCCGGCCCCTCACGGTGACACCCCGAGCAGTGCATCCTCACCGCCGCCAGCCCCGCAGCCAGACCCGCGCTCCGCCCCCCACCGCGAACCGCCCCAAGCGCCGCACGCCCCAGCCCCAGTGCCCCGCTCACCAGCACCGCCAAACCCATCCACACCGGCAACGCCGAAGAGATTTTCCACCGCATGCTCTTTGACCCTCGTGACCCCTTGGCTCTCATCATCATTCCGCACCCGTCCTACCGCTACCCTGCCCCGGCAAGCCCCCACCGCCCCATGCCACTCCCTGCCCCTGCAGCCACCTCAGCGCCTGCTCCACCGCCGCTGCGGGCCGAGAAAGATGCCGCGCGGCACGCTCAATATCCATGTGTACCAATCCCAGAACGTCCAGCAACTCGGGCAGATCGACCGTCTCGACCTGCCAGACGCCCCGGGGGGCCTGCGCCGTGACAACCACACGGCGCATCCGGATGAGCAGGCCATCGAGCACCGGACGCCACTCGATGCGAGCGCCGGGCGGGCCGGCGCTGCGCTCGGGCCGCAGGGACTGATAGTGCGACGCGGCCTGGCTCCAGAAGGCGGACGGCGTGATGCGCGCCTGGCGCAGGTAATGTTCCGCCGCGGTGGCATTTCTGCGCTGCCAAAGCTCCAGCAGCCGCTCCCCGATGAATCGCTCGATCAGCTCCCACTGCCCGGTGGCCAGAAAGGTGTGCGCCGCCGCGGTCGCGACGTGGGCTGACCTCAGGGCTTCGTACACGCCCTGCCCGGACAGCGGGTCGAGGGCGAGCGCGGCGTCTCCGGCGCGAAGCACACCCGGGAGGTGCCGATCCTCGGACAGCGTTGCCGTCGCCGCCCGCGCCACCGGGGCACTGTCCGCTGTCGCATCCGCCAGGAGCGCAGCCATCTGCGGCGCACCGCCGAGAAGCCGCGCCAGATGCTGCGCGAGCCCGGAGCGAAGCGAGGGTTCCGCGCGCGACGAGGTCACCTGAAGCCAGCTCATGCCCCGGCTCGTCGCCAGCCAGCACCATCCCTGCGGGACGGCCTCGATTCGGGTGACCAACCTGCCGGCATGCCGGTTGCGAAACCGCTGGCAAACGGAAATCAGCTCAGGACCCCTGCGCACTGTCCGCTGCGCGCGCCGGCCCCGCGCATCGATGACCACGCGGCAGCGCACCTCCCCGTGCTCCGTCCGTACCCGCCAGTCCGTCCCGAGGAGCTCATAGCCCAGCGAACGCTCTTTGCGAACGGTGACTCCACTGCCGACGGCGTCGCTGAGCAGCGCCGGGTCGAGCTCGGCGCGATCCGCCAGGTACTCCCGGCTTCCGGCGAGCTCGGCGCCCGCCCACAGGCCTACACGCTCACCCGGGCCGCGCACGCGCTCGGCGGCGGCCACCAGGCCATGTTCGCGCAACAGCGCCACAGTGCGTTCCGACATGCCTTCGACGGCCGCGTTGCGGCACATGCCGATCAATACCACGTCATGGCCGAGCCGGCGCAGACCGCACGCGGTGGCGACGGCGGCGGGGCCGGCACCCAGGACCGCAATTTGCGCACTGGACTTCATTGACGAATCCCGAAGCTCACGCCACAGCGGCCCGGCCGATCATACTACCTGTCCCGGGCGTGACGGCCTCATGCCGCAGGCTTCGCGCTAAGCCGCCGCCAGGCGTCGCAGTGCAACCCGCACCAGGTCCGCTCCCGAGCCGGTCGCGTCCGTCAGATCGATCGACATCGGTGCGATGGTATTCAGGCTCGGCGCCTGCATGTCCTTCGCGTACGGCGTCGCCCAGTGGTCGAATTGACCGACGATGACCAGCGTGTCGGGGCGTACGCCCTGAGCGACGATCGCCGGGCCCGAGGTCGTACCCGTCGGAGAGCGCACCTCGACCAGGTCGCCGTCCTCGATGCCGAGCCGCTCGGCCGTCGCCGCATTGATCACCACACCCCGATGGCCGCGGACGTTGCGCGCCAGCTCGTCCATCAGCTGGATCATCGCGTTGCCGCCGGCATGGTACTGCATGCTCTTTGTCGTGATCAGCCAGAACGGATAGTCCTCCGGACGGAAGCCGCGATCCACCAGATCCTGCTCCCAGATCTTCGGGAAATCATGCCATTGCGGCAGCGGGCTGTATTCGGACAGCTGCCGATCCCACCAATGGATGCCGCTCTCATGGAGCCGATGACCGAGCTCCTGCCCGGAGCGCATCAGCCGTTCCTGGTAAGGCAGTTCGAAGCGCAGTCCGAGCTGCTTCAACGTCGGATACAGATACCACGAGCCCTGCGGGAACGGCCGGGTCATGAAGCCATGTGCCTTGAACCAGTCGAGATCGTGAATTTCGCCGCCGTCGGTCAATTCCGCGCTTCCGGCCTGGCATACCGCGTTCCAGATTTCGTCCACCGTGTGCACTTCGCCGACCGAGAGCGAGAAGTCCCATGTTTCGCCCTTGAGCCGCACGCCGCACGAGCCGCGGTTGATGGCCGCGTTGTAGGCTTCGATGAGGCCGGTGCGGCGCGCAAGCTCGGTTGCGATCCAGGTGAAGTCGCGCGTTTCCCCGCGCGGCGCCACCGCCGGCTGGCGCAGCGCGAAACCTTCGTGGCGCCAGAACTGCTCGATGTACTTGGTGCGGCCGACACGGATCAGTTGCGTGCTTTCGAGGTCGGTCGCCTCCGGCAGCAGGATGTCCGCCATGTGGTTGGTTTCATCCGGCGTGTAGGCGAAGCAGACCGTGAACGGAAAGGAGGCCATGGTCTCGGCGATCGCCTGCGTGTCCCAGAACGAGATGGCGGGATTGGTGCGGTACGCGATCCAGAGCTCGGGCTTGGTGGCCTGCGGCCAGTTCTGCGCCACGTGGGTCTGAAACAGCCACGCCAGGTGCGTCGGGCCCAGCGACTGGCTCCATGCGCCGTTGCCCCCCGACAGCGGTACCAGCGTCCGATGGCCGTTGCGCACCTGCGGAGTCTTCTGCCAGTGCGCCCGATCGGTCGGGTTGAGCGTGTGCTGCATGAAGCCGTCGTCTCCGGGAACGACGCTCTTGTGCCGGTTGTCGTGGAACTTGTTGATGCGAACCGTCGTGCCGAGGGTGCCGCCCGGCACCTCGAGAGCCCCGACCAGCACGGCGAGCACGGTGCGCGACCAGACACACTCATAGGCGCCCCAGCCGTTGTTCACCGTCTTGCCGAGAGTCACCGCGACCGGCCTGAAGGGCATCGTCTGCCCGTCGACCTCCATCGTCTCTCCGACGCGCGCGTGACTCAGGTACTCGTTGGCCACCCTGCGGATCCTGGCGGCCGGCACCTCGCAGATCTCGGCCGCCCACTCCGGTGTGTACTGGCGCATGTGCTCGACGAGATGGGTGAACGCGGTCCGGGCGGGCAGGTCCGCATGGCTCCAGCGCTGCTCATCGGCGCCGATTTCCACGGCCGCAGCCACCTGTACACTGCCCTCGAGCAGGGGCTGCGCACCGTCCGTGTCATACGGCACCGCGGCGCCGCGGCGCGTGTCCCACAGAAGCGGCTTCAGACTCGCCGGATCACGCAGATAGTAGCCGTGCGGTCCCACGAGGTAGGGTGAGGAAGTCGTATCGGTGAGGAAGGCCGTATCGAGCTTCGAGCGCGGCTGTTCGTGCAACAGCACGTGGATCATCGCGAACATGAACGCCGGGTCGGTCTTCGGCTTGATCGGAATCCATTCGGCGGACGCGGCACCGGAAATCGACAGGTGCGGCTCGATCTGCACGCGCTTTGCGCCGCGTGCCCGCGCCGCCGCGTGCCGCGCCGCCGCGCTGACTCCGCCAGTGACCTCGTTGTTGGCGCCGAAGGAGACGATGTAATCGGTGAAGGGTGTATCGGCAGCCACGGTGAACGCGCGGTGCCAGTACTCGCCGTACAAGTGCTCCGAATGCACGCACTTCACACCCTGGCCCGACCCGAAGCTGAAGTCGACCGGCCCGAAGGCGGCCAGGAAGGCGGGGAAGGAGCCCATGTAGTTCGACGGCGTGCCGCCGTGACCGAAGGTCACCGCGACCCGCGGCATGCCCGATTCATCGGTGAGGCCGCGCTCACGGATCGAGGCGAGCTTTCCGGCGACGATATCGAGCGCCTCGTCCCAGGAGATGGGCACGAAGCCGGGGTCTTCATTGCGGCCCTTGCGCGGATTGGTGCGACGCATGGGGGTGACGATCCGTGCCGGGTGGTAGGTCTTCTGAATGAGACCATACGCCTTGACACACGGCCTGCCGTCGCCGGGGTGGATGCCCTTGCCGGCGAAATTCGGGCCGATCTCCACCGCGACGCCGTCGTCGACCTTGACCGTCAGCAGGTCCGGACCCGCCACGCAGTTGTAGCAGTAGGTCGGGACGAGCCGAGACGCAGATGTTTCGTTCATAGACGGCTCTAAACTGGCATTACCGTACTATAATACCGTAAAATGCTCCGCGGGTCCTGTCAATGTGGCTGCGACGCGCAATCCGGGCCGGGCAGAACGTTTCACGATCTCAGTCGACGCCGGTTGACGCATGGCTCACAAAGGGGTACTCTGGTACCGTAATACCGCAATACCCTGCTCCGGACCGTACGGAGGCAGGGGGAATCCATGGGTGATATCCGGCCGGGAGACCACATCAAGATGACCGATACCAGCAAAATCCACTCATCGGACGCAGTGAGTCACACATTGGTATCCGAAGAGGTGAGCGCCGGGATCAGCCGGGGTGTCCTTTACGAGAAGCGCCCGGCGCGCGACCGCGACGGCAAGCCGGTCTCCGGCCTGTACAACGCATGGATCACGCTCGACAACCCGAGCCAGCTCAATTCCTACACGACGGAGATGGTCAAGGGAGTGATCCTGGCCTTCCGGGCCGCCAGCGCCGCGCGCGATGTGGTGGCTGTGGTATTCACCGGATCCGGCGACAAGGCATTCTGCACCGGCGGCAACACCAAGGAGTATGCCGAGTACTACGCCGGCCGGCCACCGGAATATCGCGCTTACATGCGGCTGTTCAACGACATGGTGAGTTCGATTCTCGGCTGCGACAAACCGGTCGTCTGCCGCGTCAACGGCATGCGCATCGGCGGCGGTCAGGAAATCGGCATGGCCTGCGATTTCAGCATCGCGCAGGATCTGGCGCGCTTCGGCCAGGCGGGCCCGAAGCACGGCTCGGCCCCGATCGGCGGCAGCACGGACTTTCTGCCCGTCCTCGTCGGCGTCGAGCGGGCGATGGCCGCCGGTGTGCTGTGCGAGCCGTTCTCCGCGCACGAAGCGTACGCCATCGGCATGCTCACCGACATCGTTCCGGCGCTCAAGGTCGACGGCGAATTCATCGCCAATCCGCTGGTCAACACCCAGCGGACTCACGACCAGTACGGGCGCATCGTGTTCGGCAAGACCAAGGACACCTCGGAGCTCGGCGCCGCCCGGGCGCTGCTCGCGCGGGGCAGCGTCGATCTGTCGCTGCTCGATCGGAAAGTCGATGAGCTGTGCACCAAGCTGCTGTACATGTTCCCGGACTGCACGACCAAGACGCTCGAGGAGCTGCGCAAGCCGAAGCTCGATTCCTGGAACAGGAACAAGGAAAACTCGCGCGCCTGGCTCGCGCTCAACATGGTGACCGAGGCACGCGCCGGATTCCGCGCCTTCAACGAGGGCACCAAGGAAACCGGCCGGGAGATCGACTTCATCGGTCTGCGGCAGGCGCTTGCCGTCAACGCACCCTGGGACGACGCCCTGACCGAGAGCATTCAGCCGGGGGCCCGCCGGGCATGAGTGCGCCGCTCGAAGTGCATTTCGAGGCCGGTGAGCGGCTGATGCGGCTGCATCTGGCGCGCCCGAAGGCGAACCTGATCGACGCCGAGATGATCGCGGCGCTCGAAGCGGCGTTCGCGCGCCCCGTGCCCGCCGCCCTCAGCGCCATTCTGATCGATGCCGAAGGGCCGAGCTTCAGCTTCGGCGCGAGCGTCGCGGAGCATCTGCCCGACCAGTGCGCCGCCATGCTGACCGCGCTGCATCGCCTGATCGGGATGATCGTCGCCTCGGACGTGCCCGTGCTGGTCGCGGCGCACGGCAAGTGCCTCGGAGCGGGCCTCGAGCTCGCCCTGTCCGGCCACCTGCTGTTCGTCGCGCCCGATGCCGAGCTCGGCCAGCCGGAGATCCGGCTCGGGGTGTTTGCACCGGCCGCTTCCTGCCTGCTGCCTGAGCTGATCGGCCCGTCACGCGCGGCCGATCTGCTGCTCTCGGGCCGGAGCCTCTCGGGGCAGGAGGCCGCGGCCATCGGCCTGGCGCATCAGGCGCACGACAGGCCCGCAGACGCCGCCCGCGCCTATGCCACCGAACATCTGCTGCCAAAAAGCGCGAGCTCGCTGCGTTACGCCGTGCGGGCAGCAAGACACGATTTCACGACGCGGATCAACACGCGCCTCGCCCAGGTCGAGCGGCTCTACCTGGACGGGCTGATGAACAGCCGCGACGCAACCGAAGGTTTAGAGGCGTTTCTCGCCAAGAGGCCACCCCAATGGGAACACCGCTGAGCATGATAGACGTCGGCACCATCGTCGCGCGGGCGACCGCGCTGTACGAGGATCTCAACTTCTCCTCCGCGCGGGAATGGAAAAGCGCCAAGCCGGGACGCAAAGTCATCGGCTACATGCCGATCTACGTCCCGCGCGAACTGATCCACGCGGCGGGGATGCTGCCGCTCGGAATCCTCGGCGGCGGCGATCAGCTCGATGTGATCCACGGCGATGCCTATTATCAGAGCTACATCTGCCGCATACCGCGCTCGACGATCGACCTGGCGGCCTCCGGGCGCCTTGACTTCGTCGACGGCATGCTGTTCCCGTCGATCTGCGACGTGATCCGCAATCTCTCCGGCATGTGGAAGATGATGTATCCGCAGGTCTACAGCCGTTACTTCGACGTGCCGCAGAACTACCGGGACGCCATCGGCGGAAACTACTACGTCAGCGAGCTGGAGGAACTGCGCGAAGCGCTGAGCAACCTGCGCGGCGCGCCGGTCACCGACGAACAGCTGCGCGACTCGATCGCGCTCTACAACGAAAATCGCCGCCTGGTGAGACAACTGTACGAGTACCGCGCGACCCAGCCGTGGCAGGCGCCGGCCACCGAGGTGTACCTGCTGATGCGGGCCGGACTCGTTCTGCCGGTCGAGCAGCATTCGCAGCTGATCCGCGACTACCTCGCCGCTGCGGCAGCCGTCGAGCGACCGCGGCGCGACAACTGCCGGGTCGTGCTCACCGGGGTGTTCTGCGAGCAACCGCCGCTGAACCTCATCAAGTCGCTGGAGCTCGCCGGCTGCTATGTCGTCGACGACGACCTGCTGCTGGTGACCCGCTGGCTGACGCAGGACGTGCCGACCGAAGGAGATCCGCTGCGCAGCCTCGCGCTCGCCTTCCTGCACCATTCCGAATCGACCGCGGCGCGATACGAGCCGGATCAGCGCGAGAAAGGTCAGCACCTGGTGCGGGCCGTCCGCCGCACAAAGGCCGAGGGTGTGGTGTTCGCCTCGCCGAGCTTCTGCGATCCGGCGCTGCTCGACCGGCCGATGCAGCAGCGGGTGCTGCAGGAGGCCGGGATACCGTACGTGGCCTTCAAGTACTCGGAGAACTTCGGGCAGATGCAACCGATCCGCGAACAGGCCGGCACCTTCGCCGATTCGATCAAACTGTGGAGCGCGCAATGAATACGACGGCCGTGCAGAAGAACGTGGCGCCGCAGGAGGTGCAGAAAGACGCCTCCATGCGCAAACAGAAGGCCATGATGGCCGCGCATTTCGACAGGCTGACCGCCGCTCCCGACACCGGGGAGAAGGTCTGCAGCACCTTCGTGCCGGGCAACCTGAATGAACT
>JAKAFQ010000119.1 GCA_021817875.1 Pseudomonadota bacterium | reverse complement strand
CGACATCGGCGACGGCCACGATCCTGGCCTCCAAGGCGATTGCATCGCCTTTGAGGCCAGCGGGATAACCGGAGCCGTCAAGTCGCTCATGATGCTGGGCGACGATCTCCGTGACGGCCCAGGGAAATTGGATGCCCGCGACAACATCGAGCCCGCATGGAACATGTGTCTTTACCAGCGCCAACTCTTCCGCACTAAGCCGCGTGGGATTTGACAGGATCTCAGCTGGAACCGCCAATTTTCCGACGTCGTGAACCAGCGCCCCAAGATAGATGCTCTCGCACATATGCTGCTCAAGGTCGAGCGTGCAAGCAATCGCAAGCGACAGGACTGCCACACGGTGCTGATGTCCGGCCGTATATGGATCGCGCTTTTCGATGGTGCTGCTCAGAACGCGAATGGTGCGCAACAACGCCGTCTGGTGCTCTTTTCGGGCTAACTGCGCTTCGGTGACATCGGTGGCCAGACCCTCGAGAATCCTCTTCCCGTGGGCCGCCCGTCGGATGAAACAGTGGTCCTGTAACCAACGCGTGTCGCCGCCGGCTGTGCGAACGCGATATATGTGCTGGAAATCGGTCGCATTCGACTTGTTCTGCATCCGGATATGCGCCTCGACTCGTTGACGATCGTCTTCGTGCACGATGTCCGCAAGCACGACTCGTCTCGCCAATATGTCGTCGGCACTGTATCCAAGGTGTTGGACGTTCGTAGAGATATACTCTATCGGAAAACCTGGGGCGAGCCGAGCGCGGTAGAGAATCGAAGTGCCCTCCGACGCGATGCGATGCATGATCTCGAGTTCTTGCTGGGTTTCCTGGTACTTGCTCCAGTCGACGATCACGCCGATGCTGCCAAGGAACGTACCTTCACGATCGATGAGCGGCGTCGGAAATACTTTTGTCGCGACGTGGGTGCCGTCAGAGCGGATCCAGGTCACGAAATAGGGTTGTGCGAGACCTTGCGGTCGCTGTGTCCATTGATGAATGAACTTGCGCCGGCTGCCCGACTCCAGGAGCTCGTGGAAGGTCTGCCCGATAATGGTCTCGGCAGAACGACCAACGAATGTCTCGAACGACGCATTGCAGTAACGCACGATACCTTGCGCGTCTAGCATGAGCATCGGGTCGGCCATGCGATCGGCGAGTGCGGGAACGGATACGGTATCCGAGGCATCTAGTTGAAGCTCGGGAAAGCTTTCCACGACCTGATCCATTTCAGCCACCCCCGTAGGGTGTATGTCTATAGCGGGCTCGACCCACCCAGCCTAAGGCCAGGCTCAAAAGAATATTGATCTATAGCGAGCATTGAAGCTGTGAGAGTCAACACAGTTCGTCTTGCGAGATCTGTGAGTTTCGTCGCTAGAGCAACTGGCGGCCGACTTCCGCAATGAGCCGCTGGACCGACCGCACGCGATCAAGTCACGGCTCGATGGCGCTAGCGCGCTGCGCCGCCGGGTGGCGTCTTCGAGACGGCTGCGGCGCGAGCAGGAACTTCATGGGGATCGCGAGCCGCGCCGCCCAGGACTTCTCACTGTGGTCGGCACCGGGGAAGACCCGGCTTTCGAACCGTCGTCCGGTCCATCCCTTCGATCTCAGCAATCGGTCGACGCGGCGCTGCGTGGGTCCATAGAGTGCATCCAGCGTGCGCGTCCCGTGGTCGAAATAGATCCGATGATGCGCGGGGGAGGGAAAATGATTGCCGATGAAGCGGATGAACGCCGCGGTCGAGGGGTTGTGCGGCTGCGGCTTCATCGACAGCGAAACGCCCGGCCAGTGCGTCGAGAGACAGGCGGCGCCGCCGAAGACCTGCGGGTACTCCGCCATGGCGTACCAGGCGAGCAGAGCTCCCATGCTCGAGCCCATGACGAACGTCGCATCGCGCCGGGGGTCGACGGCAAATCTGCGGTCGATCGCGGGTTTGAGCTGGCGCGTCATGAATCTCAGGAAGGCATCCGAGAAGGGCGCCACCTGCAAGATGGGCCGATGCCAGAACCGCTCGGCCAACAGCCTGCGGCGCTGCGCACCGGTGAGCGATTCCCATGGCTTCTGCGGGTAGTACTCGCTCGTGCGCAGCGGCGTGTTCCAGATGCCGACGATGATGAACGGGCGGGTCTTGCCGGACGCGATGAGCCGCGCGGCCGTGCGCGCTGCATGCCATGACTCGTGATTCCACGTGAGATGCGCATCGAAGAGCATCTGGCCGTCGAACATATAGAGGACCGCGTACGGCGCCTGTACCGGGTAGCCGGGGGGCAGCCACACATCGACGTTGCGCGGCTCGACGTATTGCGACGGAAAGCGGCGCAGCCGCACGATGCGCCCGACGGACACGTGAGGCAGCGGCACGAGGTGGGCATGCGCGCCGCGTGCGGCGCAAAGCGCGGTCAGGCCCACGAGCAGCGCGAGGCCGATGGCGCGGAAAGTCCTGTGATATCCATGCTGAATCATCGCTATCGTACAAATTCTCGGGAGAGACGCGGTAGGAGGATATCTCGCTCGCCAGCATGCACCCACGGCATCAGGCTTCGCGCTCCGGGAATTCCCTGGATGCCGCAGGCACCGAAGCCAGATGGGCGGCCCGGTCCGGCGGAGCTGCGCCGTCTGCCCCACAAACCCGACGGCCGCGGGAGAATCGATGTCCGTCTCATTCGCCGGGAGATCGGGATCACGCGCCCGCCGGGGCCTGCGGCTCGGCGACGCGCAGGGTGAACAGTCCCGCCAGCAGCAGGCTGATGCCCCCGAGCACCAGTCCGTACACCGGCCGGTCGGCGAAAAAGGCGTGCAGCAGTGCGCCGAGGATGCTGGCCGCGGCCAGCTGCGGGATGACGATGAAGAAATTGAAGATACCCATGTACACGCCCATTTTCTCAGCCGGCAGACTGTCTGCGAGCAGCGTGTAGGGCAACGACAGGATCGAGGCCCAGCCGAAGCCGATGCCGACCATTGCGAGCAGCAACCAATGCGGATCGCGGATCCAGACGAAGGAGATCAGGCCGAGGGCCGCGCCCGTGAGATTGATGACGTGACTCCAGCGCAATCCCACCAGGCGCACCATCAGCGGAATGAGCACCGCGGCGAGCACTGCGAAGCCGTTGTAGGCGCCGAACAATACGCCCACCCAGTTCGCGCCGGCGTTGTAGGCCCTCGAAAGCGGGTCGCTGCTGCCGAACTGCAACGAGGTCACCGCGGGGGTCGTGTAGATCCACATCGCGAACATCGCGAACCATGAAAAGCATTGCACCCACGCAAGGCGTCGCATGGGACTGGGCATGTCGTATAAGTCCGCGATCACCTGGCGCGCGACGCCACGGCTGGAGGTCACGCTGAGCCACACGAGCAGCGCCCCCGCGACGACCAGGGTGCCGGCGAGCAGGTAAACCTGCCGGTCGTGACCGAAGCGGTCGATCACGATCGCGCCCGTCGCGCCGATCGCCAGCATCGCCGCACCGGGCACCCAGGCGCGCGAGAGATCCCCATCAGGTCGCGGCGGCGGCAAATCGCTGAAGCTCAGCAGTCGCTCCGGTGGGTATTCGCGCGTGGTGAGCACGGTCCACGTCACCGCACCGAGCAACACCGCGCCGCCGGCATAGAAGGCGATGCGCACGGTCGCCGGGATCTGGCCTGCCGGCGCCACGTTGGCGAACCCGAAGCGGCTCAGGACCCATGGCAACAGCGAGGACAGCACCGCGCCGAAGCCGATGAAGAAACTCTGCAGCGCGAAACCGAGCGGCCGCTGCGAATTGGGCAGCTGGTCGGCCACGAGCGCCCGGAAGGGCTCCATCGAGACGTTCACCGCGGCGTCCATCATCCACAGCATGACGGCCGCGATCCACAGGGTCGGAGAGTCGGGCATCGCCAGCAGCGCCACCGTGGTCACGATCGCGCCGGCGAGAAAGTACGGCCGCCGCCGCCCGAAGCGTCCCCAAGTGTGGTCCGAGGCATAGCCGATCACGGGCTGCACCAACAAGCCGGTGATCGGTGCGGCCACCCACAGGATCGGAATCTCCTGCAACCTGGCGCCGAGCGTCTGGAAGATGCGGCTGACGTTGGCATTTTGCAGTCCGAAAGCGAACTGGATGCCGAGAAAACCCACCGACATGTTCACGATCTGCCGCCACGACAGCTCTGGTTTGGCGCTCACCGCAGCCCGCCCACGGGACGCGTGATGCGAACGCCATTCGTCACGACTCCGATCAGGCGCATGTCACTGCTCCAGCACCGCTCCATACTCCCCGGCGACGGTGAGAGTGACGTTACCACCGGTGACCGTATACGTATTGCCCGTCAGCAAATCCGTCACGATCGACCCGTCGACCATGCTCAGCTGCGATGCGGGTACCGTGACGGTTTGCGCGGCCGACCCGTCGTTGAGCACGACGGCGATACGGTGGCTGGCGTCGAAGCGTCCGAACGCGTAGATGTGGTTGGCGTCGTCCGTGATCAGCGTGATGAACGAGCCCGTGCGCAGCGCCGCGTACTGCTGGCGGATGGCGATCAGCTTTTGGGTCAGGGCGACACCCGCGTTGGCGGTGGTGGCCTGCGACCAGTCGAACGTACGCCGGTCGTCCGGATCGGCGCCGCCCTGCATGCCGTACTCGTCACCGTAGTAGATGGCCGGCGTACCGACGTACGTGAACTGGAAGATCAACGCCAGTTCCGTCTTGCCAAGATCTCCGCCGCAGCGGGTGGCGAAGCGCGGTGTGTCGTGGGTGCCGAGTTCATTGGTCATCGTCTCTTGGACGTTGACCGGCAGATCTGCGCGCGTGCCGTGCAGCCATGCGTCGAATTGCGTCACGTCGAGGGACGCACTGTTGCCGCTCTCGTCCTGTCCGCAAATCCATTCCGAGACCGGCTCGGTGAATCCGTTGTAATTCATCGCCCCGTCCCACTCCCGGCCGTCGTCGAGCCACGGCGCGGCATCGCCCCAATACTCGCCGAGGATCTCGGCGTTGGGGTTGATCGACTTCACGACGGCACGCAGCTCCTGCATGATCTGGTGGTTGGTCGCATCGCTGCCGTCGTTGCCCGCCGCATCGATGTACTGTGCCGAGTCGAGCCGCCAACCGTCGATGGCGTAGGGCGCCCCGAGGTAGGTTTGCACCACTGAGTTGGCGCTGCCGTAGATCTGCTGCCGCACCGCCGAACCGGTTGCGCCGTAGTCGAGCTTCGGCATGGCGCCGACGCCGAGAAAGGAGGAGTAGGTGCTCGGCCACGATTGGAACGTGTAGTAACCGTAATAGGGACTCGACTGCGACTGGTAGGCGCCCTGGTAGGAGCAAGTGAGGCTGCCGTAGACCTGCTTGCCGAACCAGCAGTTGGTGTCGCCGGTGTGGTTGAACACACCGTCGAGAATGAGATATCCCTCCGGCCCGTTGCCCGTGCTGTGCACGTCCTGAATGAGTTTTTCCAGATCGCTCGCGGTCCCGAAGGCCGGATCGACCGTGTAGTAATCGGCGGTATCGTACTTGTGGTTGGTCGGCGACTCGAAGATGGGGGTGAGATACAGGATATCGGCCCCGAGGGTCGTCTTGATGTAGGAGAGCTTCTGGTCGATACCCGCGAGGTCACCGCCGAAGAACACCTCGCTGTTGCAGCCGTTGACCGACGCATAGACGCTCGTGCCCCAGGCATGCTGCTCGGTGGCACAGCCACCATCGGTGTACTGGTCGTTCATGACGTCGTTGGCGACGTTGCCGTCGTAGAACCGGTCGACGAAGATCTCGTACATGACGCCGTTCTTCATCCAGTCCGGCGTCTTGAATCCCGGAATCACGAAGAAATCGCCCGCCGAGGGCTCCGTGAGGCTCACGCCGGCGGCGTTGTACCAGACCGTCTCGCCGCCGTTCATGACCTTGAAGCGATAGTACTTCTCCGAGTCGCTCGCGGGAATCGTCGCGGACCAGTAGTCGTACGCACCAGTCGGATCGGTCGATGCCAGGGTCATCGGCAGGTAGTGGGAGCTGCCGTCGGCGGAGTCGAAGTACTTGACGTTCGCCGCCGTGACGTTGCCATGCCCCGTGCGCAGCATCACGGTGACCGACTGCGTCGAACCGGGTTCGATGGCGCTGTCGAACATCGATCCCTGATCCGAGAACAGCGATGTGGTGTCAATCACGGACGGTGCACTCGCGGCGCCGCCGGAACCGCCGGCGCTGCCGGAGCCGGCGCAAGCCGACAGCAATCCGCTCAGCACCAGGACAACCAGGGCGGCCGGCCGCACGATCCGGCGGTCGGCATCGGGAGGCGGCATCGCGTCCGATCGCCGGATGCGGTACCTCATGCGGTCGTTCATCCTTGCGGTTGGCGCCGCGCGCCGGCACCGGTTTCCCCGATCCGCACCCGCATGGCCTTGGCGGCCGGCAGATCGACGTAGGTGGCGTCGCCGAAGCGATTGTGGCCGCGAACCCAGCAGACGGCGGTGCAAGTATCGAGCGCGGCAAGATCGGGCGCGGTCCCGACGGTGTGCCCATCGACGCTGAGGCTGTCGGCGCGCACGCCTTGGACAACGAAGCGGAAGCGGTGCAGCGCGGGCTCGTAGGTGCCGTGCGGCGCGGCGGTGCGAAGGCGGACGGCGTGGGCAGCCGCCTGCACGGTGATCCGCTGCTGGAAATAGATTCCGCGCTGGTAGGCATACGTCTCGCCATCATCGTCGTAGTAGTCGAAGTGGGTCGCGCGATGCGCCGGGAAGATCTGCACGGTGAGGGTGGTCACGGGGTGCTCACCGACGTACTCCATCGGAGGCTGGGTGGGGATGATGGCCCCCTGCCGAATGAACAGCGGGATGTCGCTCCAGGTGTGGCTGTCGAGCGGTAGCGTGATGGTGGTGCCGCCGCGATAGCGCGCACCGGTGAAGAACTCGGTCCAGGTTCCCTGCGGCAGGTAGAGGCGCTTTTCATGCTGATGGCGGTGTACCACCGGGGAGACGAGCAGCCATTGACCGAACAGCCAGGCGCGGTAGTCGTTGCGCAGTTGCGGATCATTCGGCCAGGCGAACATCAACGGCCGGACCAGCCCGACTCCCGTGAGGTGTTCCTGCCACGCATAGGAGTAGATGTAGGGCAGCAACCGATAACGCAGGTCGAGCGCGGCGACGGCGGCATGCTCGGCGGTGGTGCCGTAGATCCACGGTTGGCGGCGCTGCAGGTAGCTGCCGTGCACGCGGCAGATCGGGACGAAGGCGGCGAACTCGATCCAGCGGGCGTAGTTTTCCGAGGAGGGATGCAGGTGGAAGCCCCCGCCGTCCATCCCCCACCACATCTCCCCGACGTCGATGGCGCTCAGCATGCGCTGGCGCTGGGCCGCCATGCTGGCGAAGCCGCTCTGGATGTCGCCCGACCAGAGGCCGTAGGCGTAGCGCTGCGCGCCGAGCCAGAAGTTGCGGTTCAGTGACCAGACGCGCTGCCGGGGATAATAACGGCGCTGCCCGTCGTAGAGCGCACGCTGCATATTGAAGAACTGCGTGTCATCGCCCGTCTCGTCGGCCTCGTCGTTCCACCAACCGGCGATGCCCGTCGCAAAACTGTGGCGCAGCACCGGATTGAAGAACCATTTGCGGGTGGCGGGCTTGTCGAAGTCGAGGTTGCGCACGAGCTGGTGCGAGAAGTAGTCGAGGCTCGGTTTTTCGCCCGCGATCCACAAGTGGTGCGCGCTCGCGTAACGGCCCTCGACGGTATCGACATGGATCCGCGGCTTCATGATCCCGACCAGGTGCACGCCAAGGGCGGCGAGCCGGCGCGCGAGCCTCCCGTTCGGGCCGTCGGGGAACTTCTTGGTGTTCCAGCGGAACTCCCCGTAATGATCCTCACCCCAGGCCTTCCAGTCGAAGTCGAGCGAAAAGACGTCGAGGGGTATGTGCAGCGACCGGTAGCGCCGCACGATGTGCAGGAGCTCCCCCTCGTCGATCCCCCACTGGCTGTTGATGAACCCCAAGGACCACTTCGGAAAGAGCGGCGCGTGGCCGGTGAGCTCGGCGACGCTCGCGAAGATCGTCCGCGGGTCGCCCAGGATCAAGTAGACATCGGGGTCCGGGCGGGTCTGTCGAACGACTCGCAGGGTGTCGGTCGACAGCTCGAATCGGGTCTTCTGGCTGTCAAGCAGCAACGCAAACCCGGCCGTGCTCCAGACCAGCGGCGCGCCGGCATCGCCTTGGGAACCGGCGGTCGCGAGTTGCGCGCCTTCGCGCACGAGCCCGACGCGCGCCGGCTCGAACGCATCAAAACCATGGATGCCATAGAGCGGCGCGCCCGCCGGGAAGCGCAACGCCAGGGTGCCGTGCACGAGGCTCGCCACATGCCGAACAGTCAGCAGCGCCTGCCTGCCATGCGCACCGAACACCGTCAACGTCCCGGCGTCACGCGCGAACACGGCCCGCAGCGCGGTCCCGCGCAGCACGATGCGCTCGCCGTGTCGCCGCACGCTCACCGCGCCGCTCGGCGCTCCCGGTGCGCCGGGAGCCATCACCAGCGCCGGGCGCGTGGCCCGCCCGCCAGGCAGGTAATGCACGCGCAGCACATTGCCCCGCACGATGCTCAAGGCCAACACTCCGCCAGCCCATGCAACGTCGGCGCCGTCGGCATGCACCGCGACCGCGGGGTCGGCGACACTTGCGGCACTCGCAAACCGCATTGCGATCAATCCGGCGACGAGTACCAGAATTGGACCCACGGCCGTGATGATCAGCGTTCGATGTCTCGATGCCATTCGATCCACCCCCCAGGAAGTCGCCTGCGACCGTCGATTGCAAGATGGCGGTGGACCGCGCAGGTGACGATCGCTCAACCTCACGCCGGCGCCGCGCCGGCGGATCAGGGCGACGAAGATCTCGCAATACACGCCGGAGGGTGCCTCTGCGCCCCGTTGTCACCCCGTGAGCAGAGGATGCGACGACGCCGCGCACCTTGGCAACGGCACACATACGTATTCAGCGGCGCTGGAGCGGTCGGCGCCCGCAGCGGCGATATGGCAATATCGGTCTTCCCGCGGCACCATCGCCGGCGGCGCCGTGCGGCATTCCAGCCCGCCTCGGGACGAGATCAATAACGGAAATCGACAAAGGCGGACACTCACTCGATTTGGTGGACGACTCGCGAATGAAACACGAGATATTCGCCCTCTCGTCGCGGCGCAGTACCCGGGCCTTCTGGTCGGGCTCGATATTGGTCAGCGTTGGGGTTCTTCTGCACCTGCCCATGTTCTGGATGGGCCGTAACACGGGTTTCAGGCTGGCGGGCATGCCCATGGACCCGAGCATGCGGTGGGGGATGGCGCTGATCATGCTGGGCATCCTGACCGCCGGCTACGGCTTGCTGCCGATATCGAGGGCCAACGGCACGGTGCATGATGGGGCGTCTCTGCTCGAGGATGCGCCCCTCTCATCCGCCCACTGGATGCTGATGGCGGTGCTGTCCGTGGCGCTGGTCATCGACGTCATGAAGCCCGCCAGTCTCGGCTTCGTCACACCTGGCATGCGCGTCGAGTACGGCCTGAACGCGGCGACGGTCGCCCTGTTGCCGCTGTCAGCCTTGATCGGCACCTCGATCTGCGGTGCGATGCCGTCGTTTCGGTGGAACGTCGCGATGTGTTTCCTGATGGGCGCGGCGGCCGGTGGCTTGCTGCCGATCGCCTATGCGTTGTTGGCTGAGATCATGCCGACCAGACACCGGGGCTGGAGCCTGGTCCTCGTGGGCGGCATCGGCACGATCGGCGGGTATTATGCGGCCAGTGAGTCGTCGGCCCTGCTGCAACCCTTCTTCGGCTGGCGGATCATGTGGTTTATCAACCTGCCCACCGGCCTGATCCTCATCGCCCTGAGTCCACTCATCCCCGAATCCGCAGGCTTTCTGCAGCACATGGGCCGGTTCGACGCGCTGGCCTGGGGCTTCGTCAATTTCGGCATTCTCCTGTGGCTGCCCGGCTCGTTGGTGGCCGCGGGCAGGAGCGTGGGGCTGATGACGCTGGGATTGTCGACCGTGCTGCTGCGAAGCCTCGGTGCCGTCGGCTTTCTCGACGACCTCATCGCGCCGCTCTCGCTGCT
>JAKAFQ010000118.1 GCA_021817875.1 Pseudomonadota bacterium | reverse complement strand
GACGGCCAACGGCCGGCCCCGCAGGGGCGAGTCCCACGACGGGACGAGCAATCCTAGTCCCCCAGCCAAAACGGCAGAGGCCCACCGCGAGGTGGGCCTCGTCGTTTGGGCGGGGACGGGATGAGAACCTGCCGCGAGGCGGCTGGTCGATGGACCCCGGGGACGCCGGCGTCCGCGCGACACCCATCACGAAATCGAGAATCGACCGCATTTTCACCGGTCACCGCACCCGGGCCAACGTCGGACGGACCGCACGCTCCGGATCGATCGCGGCCGTCAGGACAGACAGTCACGTCGGGCGTTTTTTGAATTTTTACGACCCCGGGGCACAGCGCGGCAGTACACTGTCGCCGCCCGACCGGCCGCCTCCGTCACAACAGGCCGCCGCGCAGGATATTCCCCGCTTTCTTCAGGTCTCGAACACAAAACGCAGACACACGCCGGCATCGGGATGCCCAACGTCACCCTCAACGACAACACGACCCGTCCCGGGTCCGACGATGGCCTCATCCGTCAGACCGAACTCGTCATCAGCGGTGTGTTGCGGGGCGGCGTACTGCTCAGCGTCGCGGTGATCCTCGCCGGCGTGTGCTATTACTACGCGCTGCTCCTGCTCGGCCGGCTGCCCCACGCGACCTTCCCGGATACGTTGGCGGAGGTGGGCTCGGGGCTCAAGGCCGCCGAGCCGATGGCGATCGTCACCGCGGGGCTCCTGATTCTTCTCGCCACGCCGGTGCTGCGCGTCGCGGTGTCGATCGTCGCGTTTGCAATCGAAAAAGACCGCACCTACGTCATCATCACCGCGATCGTCCTGGCGATCCTGCTGTTCAGCATCTTCGGCATCGGGGCCTATCTCGGCCGGCCGGGCCTCACCAACCTGCCGAACAACACCTTCGGCGCCTGGATTTTCATCGCGCTGAGCAGCGTGTTCGCGGGGTTCGTCGGCGCGCTCGCCGGGCTCGGTGGCGGCGTGTTCATCGTGCCGATCCTGACGCTCATCTTCCACGTACCCTTCGCCATCGCGATCGGCGCCTCCATCGTGTCCGTGATCGCCACCTCCTCCGGCGCCGCGGCGGCCTATGTGCGCGATCGCATGACCAATCTCAGGGTCGGCATGTTTCTCGAAATCGCCACCACGGCCGGCGCGATCTGCGGCGCCCTGGTGTCATCGATGCTCGACGACACGTTGCTGTTCATCGTATTCGGCGTCATTTTGCTGGTCTCGGCGATACCGCTCGTGCTGCGGCTCGGGGAAGAATTGCCGCGGGGCGTACAGGACCACAAGTGGGCCACGTGGCTGAAACTGCCCGGCACCTACTCGGACCGCCGCACGCACCAGGACATCCCCTACCACGTGGCGCATGTGCGCATCGGCTTCGGCATGATGTACGTGGCGGGGCTGATTTCCGGCCTGCTCGGCATCGGCAGCGGTACCTTCAAGGTGCTGGCGATGGACACCGCGATGCGCCTGCCGATGAAGGTCTCGACCACCACCAGCAACTTCATGATCGGGGTGACGGCGGCGGCTTCCGCCGGGATCTTCTTCCAACGCGGCGATATCGACCCGATGATTGCCGCTCCGGTGGCGCTCGGCGTGCTGGGGGGCTCGATGCTCGGCGCGAAGACTCTGAACCGGATGTCGAACGTTCACCTGAAAAAGGTATTCGTGCCGATGATCGTGCTGGTGGCGATCAGCATGCTGGCCCGCGGCCTGGGCTGGCTGTAGCGGCGGGCCGGGCAGGCCGGCCGCCGGTCTGACACGGCGCTTCAGGGATGCATCAGCAGCGGCAATGAACTCGACTGGATCAGCCGGGTCGACGTGCCCCGCACCAGCCAGTTCAGGATCTCCCCGCGCCGGAACGCGCCCATGACGAGTCCGTCCGCCCCGTAAGCGGCGGCCGCCTCGAGCAGCACGTCCGCCGTCCGTCGCCCGTCGGGGGCGACCCTCCGGTAGCTCGCCCCGGCGGCGATCGGTGCAATGGCGGCGCGCGCCCCCTCGAGAACACTCTCGTCCTGGCCGACCGTGACCGCCTCGACCTGCCCGGCTGCGGCGAGGAACGGCTGAAACGCGACGAGGGCGCGACGCAGCGGCGGGACATCCCACCAACCCACCATCAGCCGCTGACCGAAGCCGCCCTCCCAGGCGGGCGGCACCATCACCACCGGATGGCGGGTCCGCACCAGCGCCGCGCGCAGCGCCTCGCGATGTCCGATGGGCTGAGTATGGGGTGCGGCGAGCACCACCATGCTGGCCGTTTTGCGGTAGTGCCGCATCACCCGCCATTCATCGCCCTTGTAGAGATCGAATTCGGCGGAGCTGCCGCTCGCCCGCGTCCATTCGGTCACGATGTCGCGCAGCTTCTCGGTCTCCGCCCGCTCGCGATCGGCCAGATGCTCGACCTCGTATTCCGAAAGCTGCTCCTGCGAAGGCAGCAGGATCGAACGTGGCCCGATCTCGACATGCGCAAGCCGCAGCTTCTGGCCGAGACGCTCGCCCAGCACCGACGCGATCCGCAGGCACTGTGGCGCTCCGGTCGTGGACGCAAGCAGCACCAGGATGAATTTCGGTTCCATGATCGGCACCTCGGGGGCTGGGGCACAATCTCCAGAGGGTCTGCAGACAGTCATCTTATCGCGGGGAAGGCGCCGATGCGCGCCCCACGCCGCTGGCCGCAGCGCCACCCCGATGGACCGCAGTCAGCGGAATCGAACCCGGCAGATCAAGCCCGCAGCCCCTTCGAGGACAGACGGGAGTGACGGCCGCCCGGACCCCGAATCGCCTCGGCAGCCTCGACCCGGCAGCGGGGCTCACCCCCTGCGGTCCGGCCCCGGGGCTCCCAGCAGCCTGAGGTGCGGCCGGCCTGAGCGCCGCACGATGCTCCCGAGCGGCTGCCGCGGCGATCGCGGCAGCCGCTCATCGGCCTGGGCCTGTCGCAGGCGCGTCCGGACTACATCTTCCAGTCGAGCGTCAATCCATAGGTGCGCGGCGGCCCATACACCCCGAAGACCTCGTTGGCGATGGTGTACACGTCGCTCACCCACGCCTTGTTGGCAAGGTTGCGGCCCCAGAGCGACACCTCATACCGGTCGGAGGGGCTCATCCAGGTCAGCCGCGCGCCGAGCAGACTGAACGAGGGCTGCATCGCATAAGGCTCGAGCTCGCCTCGCTGAGTGCCCGTATAGGTGTAGGTGGCACTCGGCACCAGTTCACCGCCATCCGGCAGCGGCTGGCGGTACGTCACGTCCAGGCTTCCCGTATTGCGCGGCGCGTGCAGCATGGCCTGGCCGCTCTGGTTGCGCAGATCGATGCAGCCGGGCTGGGCCGGATTGGCGAGGCACGAGGCGTTGCCCGGACCGCTGAGCAGAGAGTACACCGAGCCGTTTGCCAGGTAGGCGATGCTGTACTTCGCATCCATGTAGCCGTAGCTGCCGCTGATGGTCAGACGGTCGGTCGCAAGCCAGTCGAGCTCGAGCTCCGCGCCCTTCGCCCGGGCGCCGCCCGCATTGAACGTCTCGAATTCACCGATGTAATTCGGCGGCGGGTTGACGATTCCCGGACGCGGCCCGAACGACTGGATCTGCAGATCGCGGTAACGGGTATCGAACAGCGCAATATTGGCGCGCAGGCGGTGCACGAACTCCAGTTTCGCGCCGATCTCGGTGTTATATGCGATCTCCGGCGCCAGCGGCTTGGTATCCGCGATGCTGGTCGGCTCCGCCGCGTACCCGCCGCTCTGGAAGCCTTCCGACTCCGTCACGTAGAAGTTCAAGCCCGCCGCCGGCCGATAATTCAGGGCGATCTTCGGCGTGAAGCGGCTCCAGCCGTGCGCCACCTGGTTGATCAGGGAGTTCGGCAGGATTCCGAGGCCGATCGCCCCACCGTAGCCGCTGGCGTCCTTGGCGTCGCCGAACGAATTGTTGCTCATGGCCCGGTGCTCGTACGAGTAGCGGCCACCCAGCGACAGCACCCAGCGGGGCGCGAACTGCCAGTCGACCTGGCCGAATACCGCCTCGCTCAGAATGCGATCGATGCCGCGGTAGTGCTCATCCAGGGCCGGATTGGGATTGATCGTCGGCAGCAGGAAAAGCCGCAGTCGATTGCGATCCTCGCGGCTGAACCACAGCCCGACCACGTAGTGGAGCTGCTTCGTGGGCTGGGACACCACGCGCAGCTGCTCGGTCAGCGCCTTGTCGTTGTCCCACACGTCGTTGCCGAGCGGCAGCACCGCGCCCAGCGAGTCCATCGACCACTGGTTGTAGGTCCGCTGCCAGGAGGTGATCGAAATCAGGTTGGTATCGGAGCTGAGGTGATCGGTAAACCGCGCGCTGAGCCCGTAGGAGAACTGCCGCTGATAACCACCATAGGGATTCGTGGCGCAACTCGGGTTCGTTCCGGTGCCGCAGTAGCTCTGGTAGACCTGCAACAGCGGTATCGGGAAGGCCGTCTTGTGCGACATCGGAATCCGCGCCATGTCCTCCTCGTTGACCACGCTCGCGTTGGCGCTCAGCAGCCACTCGGTATGCGCGCCCACGTGCAGCAGCTGCCCGCGCACCGCTCGCGAATCGTCGTTCTTCTCCCGGGTGTGCAGCACCACGTTGTGCACCCAGCCGCGCGCCATGCGCGTCGCGACCACCAGTTTGCCCGCCCAGCCGTCGCCGAGCGGACCGGTGATCAGGCCGGAGAAGTCGTGCCGGCCGTAGTTGCCGACGGTGGCCTGCGCCTTGACGTGCAGCCGGTCCATGCGGGGACGCATGGTGTGAATATTGATGACACCGCCGATGGCGTTCTTGCCGTACAACGTGCCCTGCGGGCCGCGCAGCACCTGGATGCTGGAGATGTCGAACAGCGTCTGGTCGATGGTCGACACATTGCCGAAGTACACGCCGTCGACGAACACGGCCACCGGGGAAGAGGTACCGGGTCCGTCGTCGTTGGAAGAGACGCCGCGCAGCGAGATGAGGCTCTGCCCGAGGGCGAACGGCGACATGGTCAGTCCGGGCACATAGTGCGCCAGGGTATCCAGGTTATGGATGCCCCTCTGCCGCACCTGGCTGCCGGACAGGGCCGTGACCGCGATCGGCACCTGCTGCAGATTCTGCCGGCGCAGCTGCGCGGTGACGACGACCTCCTTGAGGGTCATCGGCGCCGGCATGGCGGCCGACGCCTGCGCGCCAATCGACCCGAGGAGGCCGATCGATACCGCCCGGGCAACGAGACTCGATGCTTTCATGTAGTTCCCCCATTATGTGTGGACTTGTGTGGTTAATTTAAAATGGACTCGACGGCGGCCGCGATGGCCAGCAGCCTGCGATCGCTCCCCGCGGGACCGTCGAGCTCGATGGCCACCGGCAGGGCCGCGGCGCCCCCGGCCCGCGGCTCGCTCAATCCGGCCGGCAGGCTGATGCCGGGAATGCCGGCGTTGCTGGCCGGATCGGTGTTGCGGATGAAGGTGGCGAAGGTCGGCACGGCCGCGCCGTTCAGCGTCACGAATTGCTCGCTGCCCTCGATCGGCTGCGCCGGCAACGGCGTGGTCGGAAACAGCACGGCCTCGACATTGCGGGTCGCGAAGTAATCCCGGTAGAGCTGCTGCAGCCGCGGCCGTCCGTGCTCCAACGCCCGCCGGTAGACCGGCTCCGGCACGGCATCGGCCATCACCTGGCCCATGATCTCCCGGACGTCTGCGCTCGCGATCCCGTCATACAGCTGCGCGAGCGTCACATTCGTGCCGGTGTGGGCCAGGAAGGCCGGCAGCGCCCGCCGGGTCTCGTAGAGCACCACCGGAAAGCTGACCGCGGCGTTGGCGGCCTCGACACCCGGCACGTCGGCGACGACCAGTGTGACACCCGCATCGCGCAGCGCGTCGAGCGCCGTCTGCAGCACGCGGCGCACGTCGGGATGCAGATTGTCCTGGAAGTGTTCCTGCGGAACACCGATCCTGAGGCCGCGCAGGTCGGCGGCATCGAACCCGGCGGCAGGCGCCGCGGCGAGCACCGCATCGAGCGCCACGACATCGCGCACCGTCCGTCCCATCGGGCCGATGACGTCCCGGGTCGGCGACAGCAATGCGACACCCTCCATGGGATAGCGGCCGAGCGTCGGCCGGAAACCGACGATGCCGCACAGCGCGGCCGGAATGCGCGAAGAGCCGCCGGTGTCGGTGCCGAGACCGGCGCGCACCAGGCCGGCGGCGATCGCCGCGGCCGTGCCGCCGCTGCTGCCGCCGGCGAAGCAGTTGAGATCGTGAACGTTGCGGACCGGGCCGAAAGTGGGATTGTTGCTGGTGATTCCGTACGCCAGCTCATGCAGATTGGACTTGCCGATGATCTCGGCGCCGGCCTCGCGCAGGCGCGCGACCGCGGGCGCATCGCGCCGCGCGACATGGTGGCGCAGCGCCGGGGTCGCCAGCGTACAGGGCATGCCGGCCACTTCGATGTTGTCTTTGACGACGATCGGGCATCCGGCGAGCGGCAGATGCGCCGCATCGGTTGGAGTCGGGACCGCGGCGAGCGTCCACTGCCCGGCGGCGGACTGCGTCACTCTCGCCGCGAAGCGGGGATCCAGGTGGGTAAACGCATTGAGCTCACGCCAACGCGGATGGACGACCTGTCCGCGCGGCCCGCTGACGGGACCTTGCTGCATGGACCGATTGTGCGTCACTGCGGCACGCAGTCAACCACGGGAAATTAACATTTATCAGCGTCTGCCGAAAATCATGAATCACGATGACGCACGTGTCCCGTGGTAAATCCGCCGCGGTCCTCAGGCGACGAGCGCCGCACGGACCGCTGTCCGGATCATCACACCGGCGGCACACGACCCACCAACGCCCGCAACGGGACCGCAGGCAGCCGCGCGACACGCGTTGGTCTGAACACGATTTCCTGCGACGTCCCCCGCTGCGAGTTCGTTTCGTTATGAAGGCACGCGGCGTGCGCCGCATCGAGCCGTCGGCCCGACACCAGCGGCGACGACTCCCGCCACCGCGCGCACTGCCCATCATTCCCCGCACGCATGTTTGGTTGTTCAGCCGGGCCGGATCGCCGACCGTCCCGGCGCCACCTGACCCGACGCGCCGCTCGGCGACGTCATCGGCCATGATGCCCTGTTCGAAATCTGTTTCCCTGGCGTGCGCGGCTACTTTAACTGCGGGACGGGGTGGCGCGCAACCACGACGCGTGCCCCGGCGGATCCGCCGGGGCACGCTGACGCAGGCGCAGGGGTGTTGCCGAGAAGGATTCTCAGGCCGCGGGCGAGCGGGCCGGGGCGGGCCGGGCGCCTGATGCCGCGCGCTCCTCATCGGCGCGGCGCTTGAGGTACTTGCGCATCGCCACGGCCGCGCCATCGCTTGCGACCGAGATCTCGTAGCTGTCCTCGCCCGCTTCCTGCAACGTGCGCTCGATCGCCGTCAATCCGTCGACGTCCTCCTGAAAGGCTTTCATCAACTGCTGGTGCATGAATTGCGTCACCTGCGGACGGTCGAGCGCGAAGTCGCGACCGTGCACGATGAAGTAATGGGTGGCGGTCTGCGATTCCGGAGTCGGAATGTGCGCCGTGCGGATCTGGAAGGTGCGGCGCTCGGCCGCGGGCAGCGCCGAGTCGTAGAAGTCGACCGTCACCACGTGCAGACCCGGCGAGACGAATTCGCTCTGGGCGATGCGCGCCGCGGTGTCGCCGAGTATGCCGGTCGGCTGCGCCCAGACCGGCGGCAGGCGTGTCGGGACGACCCGGCGCACCAACGTGTAATGACCGTCTTCGAGGCGTGTCTCGTACGGAGCGAACGCATAGTCCGCGGTACCGAAGGAGTTCGCGTGCAGGTAGCTGAGGTGGGTCAGATCGAGCAGATTCTCGTGCAGGCTGACATAACCCGCGGGCAACGCGAAATAGCCCTGCGAGAGCACCCAGTCGGGCGAGGACAGCCAGGGCAGAGGCGGGATCCGCGCCGCGTCGGCCAGCAGCGGGTCCCCCATCCAGATCCACACCAGCGGTCCCTGCTCGACCAGCGGGTAGGCGCGCACGCCGATGCCCTTCGGACACTTCTCCTGGGAGGGAATCTCGATGCAGTCGCCGGCCGAATCGTAGCGGAAGCCGTGATAGCCGCAGACGATGCCGTCGCCGTCCAGCCTGCCGGAGGAAAGCGGGAAGGACCGGTGGGCACAGCGGTCATCGAGCGCGACCGGCCGCCCGTCGCCGGTCCGATACAGCACCACGTTGCGGCCGAGGAGTTTGCGCCGAGTCAGGTTGCGGCCGAGCTCGGCGGCGAACGCCGCGACGTACCACTCGTTGCGGATCAGCGGCGTGTTGCGATCGGCCAGGTGCGCGCCGGCAGTGGCGGCGGCACGCAGCAGGGCGGGCGATGGCATCGTCATGGGCAATTCCTTTCGAGGATGGTGGCTGTCATTATGATGTTAAGCAATGCGCACCTTCAAGGGACCAACGGCTGCGTCAACCGGTCACAGAGGGTGATGTCTGGCGCGCCCGCGAGCGTCGCGACCGGCGCAGCGGCTCATGGGACACCTGACTGCGGCCGCGCGGCCGGCTTCGACGCGTGCCGCAAGGTCTTCAGACAGAACTGCCGCAGCAGTCGATGTCGCGGAGACTCGCGCACCGACTCGGCCTGGGCGAGCACCACGCCCGTAGAGGAGGTCAGGCCGCGAATGGGTCGGACCGCGAGTGGTATGCCCTCGTAGCTCAGATCACCGGGAGGATGATGCAGCAGCACGGAATAGCCGAGCCCACGCGCCACCAGCGCCCGGATCAACTCGATGCTGTCGGCCTTCATGCCGAGGCGCGGGCGCACGCCGAAGTCATGGAAGATCTTGCGGGTGTTGCTCAGTGCCGGCTCCACATCGAACTCGATCAGCCGCTCGCGCGCCAGCTCGGCGAGCGGAATCGTCCTGCCGCGGGCGAGCGGGTGGGCGACGGGCAGCACGATGCGGGCCCCTATCGTATAGAGCGTCTCGACATCGATCCCGGCAGTCAGATGGTGGCTGTACAGCATGGCGACGTCGCAGCGCCGTTCCCGCAGGCTGTTCGAGATCGCCTCGCCGCTGCCCGTCACGATGTCGAGCTGCACGTCCGGGTGCTCGCGCGCAAAGGCATCCGCAAGCCGCGGCAGCAGGAACGGCGCCAGGGTCGTATACGCGCCCAGGGTGACATGTCCGCCCAGCCCGCCCTGGCCCGTGGCGGCGCTCTGCAGTTCCTCGGCGACCGCCAGCACGCTGCGCGCATGCTGCGCCAACGCTTCGCCGTAGGCGGTGATCGAGACGCCGCGCGCCTTGCGACGCACGAACAGAGGCGAGCCGAACTGCCGCTCCAGCTCGTCCAGCGCTTCGGCCATCGCGCCCTGGGAGACATTGGCCTTTCTGGCGGCCGCAGTCAGCGTCGGAGCTTCCGCCGCCGCGAGAAAATAACGCAGCTGTCGCAGGGTGAAGCGAAAAGTCGTGCTCATGGCGGTGGAGTAACGGGGCGTGATGCCAGGGAAGCCGAGGTCGCCGTCGTATCCATGGAAATTCCGATGAATAACTCAAATAATATCAACTTTATCTGATAAACGTCCATGAGTATCTTCGCTGAAAAGGGCACTCAGCCCCGCGCCCGTCAGGGCGCGGCCGACAGGCCATCGGCGTCGCTTGCGGACCTGCCGAAGCACCGGGTGTTGCCAAGTGTCATGCGCGTGAGACGACTCGAGGGGGAAACAACCGTGACCGGGACCGGCACCGCCTGCGCACCGGCCGCACCGCCGTTCGCGGCGCGGAGTATCTTCTGACGACGATCCCGACAGCCTCGCGACCGGCAGCCGTATGCCTGGACGGCATCCGCTCGCCGGAAACTGACATATATCAACTCCATATTGGACACATTCCAGAGACATCACGATGACCATGCAACACGATGACGAGCGCCGGCTGGTGCAGCTGCTGGCCGACATGAGCGAGGACGAGGGGGTGGCGCTCGCCCGCAGGATGCTGCTCGAGGACCAGGTGTCGCCGCTGCGGGTGCTCGAGCTGTGCCGCGAGGCGATGGACATCGTCG
>JAKAFQ010000117.1 GCA_021817875.1 Pseudomonadota bacterium | reverse complement strand
TTCCGATCTCGGCGCGCACACGCTTGTCGATCTCCTTCAGAGGGGCTCCCGCGACCACCAGAGGCAGCGCCACGTTGTCGAACACCGGTCGGTCGGCGAGCAGTTTGTGGTCCTGGAACACCACTCCGATCTGGCGGCGGAATGCCGGAATATGGCGCGGTTTGAGCGCACCGGCGTTCCGGCCGTTGACCATGAGCGTACCGCGTGTCGGCCGTTCGAGCAGCGCGATCAGCTTCAGCAGCGTGCTCTTGCCCGCGCCCGAGCGCCCGGTGACGAACACCATCTCGCCCCGATCGACAAAAAAGCTGACGTTGGTGAGCGCCTCCCGCCCATTGGGATAACGCTTGCTGACCCGCTCGAGCTGGATCATCCGCTCACCCGGGTGGTCTCGCCCGGGCCCTCGACGAGCGCTGCGGCGAAAGCGCGCGCATCGAATTCGCCGAAGTCCCCTGGCTGCTCACCGATGCCGATGAAACGGATCGGCAGGCCCAGCCGGCGCGCGATGGCGATCACGATCCCGCCCTTGGCGGTGCCGTCGAGCTTGGTGATGGCAATGCCGCTCACCCCGACTGCCTCGTGGAACTGGATGGCCTGCGCGAGCGCGTTCTGTCCCTGGTTGGCATCGAGCACCAACAGCACCTCATGGGGCGCGGTAGCGTCGAGTCGCTGCATGACGCGCTTGATCTTTTTCAGCTCGTCCATCAGGTGTGCCTGGCTGTGCAGGCGACCGGCGGTATCGGCCAACAGCACATCCGCGCCACGCGCACGCGCCGCCTGCAGCGCGTCGAAGATCACGGCGCCGGGATCGGCCCCGGCGTGTTGCGCGATGCAGTCCGCGCCGGTCCGCGTCGCCCACACCGAAAGCTGCTCGATGGCGGCAGCTCGGAAGGTATCGCCCGCGGCAAGCATCACCCTGCGGCCCTCGTCCGTGAAGCGGCGAGCCAGCTTGCCGATGGTGGTGGTCTTGCCGGAACCGTTGACGCCCACCACCAGGATGGTGAATGGCCTGCGGTCCGCATCGATGACCAGCGCCCGGGCGCAGGGTTCGAGAATCCCGACCACCGCTTCGCGCAGCGCCGCGATCAACGCCTCGACGTCGGCCAGTTCCTTGCGCGCCACCTGCTTGTGCAGCCCCGAGAGGATGTGCTCTGTGGCCTCGACGCCGACATCGGCTGTCAGCAGCCGGGTCTCCAGTTCCTCGAGGATCTCGGCATCGATCCGGCGCCCGCGGAAGAGATTGACCAGGTCAAAGCCGAGCCGCCCGCCCCGGCTCAGCCGCTGGGTGAGCCGCTTGAAGAAACCCTGACGCTCTGCGTTTTGGGGTACTTGGCTTTTGGATTCGGAGCGAGGCATGCGTGCCCGCTAGTGTATCGTAATCGCCGTGACCGGCCTGCGACAGACACACCGCCGCGGCGGCTCGGCTCGGGTGCTGCGGATCATCGGCGGCACCTGGCGCGGACGTCGGCTGCGCTTCCCGCCCTCGCCCGCGATCCGGCCGACACCCGATCGCGTGCGCGAGACACTGTTCAACTGGCTCGCACCGTACGTGCCCGACGCGCGCTGCCTCGACCTGTTCGCCGGCAGCGGGGCGCTCGGGCTCGAAGCGCTGTCCCGGGGCGCCGCTCACGTGACTTTCGTCGAGCAGGACGTGCAGGCGGCGCGGGCCATCGAGGACTGCCTCTTGCTTTGGGACCCGGCCCATCACCATGATTGGCGGCTGGTGGGAGCCGACGCGCGGGTTTTCCTCGCGGGCCCCGCGCAGCCGTTCGACATCGTGTTTCTCGATCCGCCGTTCGACTCGAGACTGCTGGATGCGGCCTGCGTCCAGCTCGAGCGTTTTGGGTGGCTCGCGGCGAACGCGCGCATTTACCTCGAATGCCCGGCTGGCGCCGAACCCGCGGTGCCGGCCGACTGGACCCGCGCGAGGACCAAGGAAGCAGGCCAAGTCGGGTATCATCTCTTTCAGAGGGGGAACCACGCCGAATGAACCGTCATGCCGTCTATCCGGGCACCTTCGACCCGATCACCAACGGCCACCAGGATCTGGTGCGCCGGGCAGCGAGCATCTTCGACCGCGTCATCGTCGCGATCGCCGTCAATCCGAACAAGGCGCCACTGTTCCCTCTCGAGACGCGGGTCGAGCTGGCGCGCCGGGTCCTGTGCGAGCTGCCGAACGTGGAGGTGGCCGGCTATTCGGGCCTGACGGTGGAGTTCGCCCGGCGTCAGGGCGCTTCGGTCGTCATCCGGGGCCTGCGCGCCGTATCGGATTTCGAGTTCGAGTTCCAGCTCGCCAACATGAGCCGGCATCTCGAGCGGGACATCGAAACGGTCTTCCTCACGCCTCAGGAGCAGTTCACCTTCATCTCTTCCACGCTGGTGCGGGAGATCGCCCTGCTCGGCGGCGATGTGAGCGAGTTCGTTCATCCGATCGTCGGAGCGGAACTCAAGAAGCTCCGCAAGACCTAGGTCTCGCTCACCCGGAGCACGGCCGATGCGCGGCGCCCCGGGCAGCCATCCCGGGGCCATCTGCGCCGGTCTGCGCGCAGCGCAGGGACTGCAGGGGCATTCCTGTAGTGGAGCCGCGAAGCCCCGGCTCGAGGCGCTCACCCGGCGGCGGTGTCTGCTCGCAGAAGCGGCTCAGCGCTGACATCTCGGGCAGTAATACGTCGAGCGCCCCTGCTGTGCGATCTGCCGGATCAGCGTGCCGCACGCCCGGCAGGGTTTGCCCGCGCGCTCGTAAACATAGAGCTTTTGCCGAAAATATCCCGGTGAGCCGTCCGCGCCAACGAAATCGCGCAGCGTAGTGCCGCCGACCCGGATCGCCTGCGCCAGCACGGCGCGCACCGCCCGGACGAGCCGCGCAGCCTCGGCCCGCGAGAGACTGCGCGCCTGGCGCGCAGGCCGGATACGGGCGCGAAACAACGCCTCGCTGGCATAAATGTTGCCGACGCCGGCGACCAGGCGGCTGTTCATCAGCAGCTGCTTGATCGTCAGGCGCCGCGTTCGCGTCACTTCCCAGAGGTATCCCGCATGGAACGCCCGGTCGAACGGCTCCGGCGCAAGATGCGCGAGCAGCCGGTGTCGCGCAGGATCCTCCGAGGTGAAGTGCAGGCTGCCGAACCGGCGCGGATCGTTGAACCGAAGGATCTGCCCTGAATCCAGCCGCACATCAAACCGGTCGTGCGCGGTGCGCGGGGTGTCGGCCGACAGCACACGCAACGAGCCCGACATCCCCAGGTGCACCAGCAGCGTGCCGGAGGTCAGCCTGATCAGCAGGTACTTCGCCCGGCGCTCCGTGGCGGTGACGCGCTGACCGGCGACGCGGGCCGCGAGAGATCGCGGCACCGGCCAGCGCAACCGGGGCTCGTAGACCTCGAGGGCCACGATGCGCCGGCCGAGCGCATGCGGCTCGATGCCGCGGCGGGTGGTCTCGACTTCGGGAAGTTCGGGCATCCCCTACTTTTTACTCTGCATCCGTACGAATCTTGTTCTTTCGAGGCAGCATGCGCTGCAGCACGGAGTCACGCAGGAGGTAGTGGTGCGCGAGCGCCGCGGCGGCGTGCAGGCCCGCCAGAATCACGACGATGTCTGCGAAGTCGCCGTGCAGCCCCCCGACGGTCCGCGTCAGCGCCCGCGTGCTGAACGCCGGTCTGGCAAAGGCGAACCAATCGAACACGTGGGTACCCTGCAGCCACACCCGGGAAATCCCGAGTGCCACCGTCACCACCAGCAACACATACAAGCCGTGATGGGCGCTTTGGGCCAGGCGCCCCGGCCAGCCTGAATCAGCCGCCGGCAGCCGGCGACCGGCGCTCGATCGCCAGGCGATCCGCACCAGCAGAACCGCGCCGAGGGTGATACCCAGCAGGATATGTATGGAAAGCGCCGCATGGCGGGGGACACCTCGGGCGAAGTAGCTGAAGCACTGGCCGAGGGTCCACAGAGTGCCCACCAGGACCGCGGTGAGCCAGTGCAGAAGGATGCTGAAGCCATCGTAATTCAGGGGGGCGTTTACGGAGGCGGAATCCTGGCGGTGACGGGGACTGAGCATATCGATTCCTGTAGGGCAATGACGCCGCTGACGATAGATCAGAATCCTGACGGAAACCTGCACATTCTGGGAAGTGCCCGCCGTGGTTCAGTTCACGCCAGGTCGCCAGCGGGGGTGGGTCCCCCATTCGGGGCACCCTCAGGGAACCTTTCAGGCAGATTAGCACTCACATACCCCGAGTGCTAATATTGGCTGCACAGAGTTTCGGAGCACGCATGACCGCAAGCACAGCATTGATCGCGAGGCGCTGCGATCTGGCGATTACCGGCCCGGTCGGCAGCGTGGATGCCTATATTGACCGGGTGAGCCGTATTCCGGTGCTGGACCGTGAGCAGGAACGGGAGCTGGCCGAACGTTTCCGCAGTGAGGAAGATCTGGAGGCGGCACGCAAGCTGGTTCTGTCGCATCTGCGCTTCGTGGTGCACATTGCCCGCGGATACCGAGGCTATGGCCTGCCGTTTGGCGACCTCATTCAGGAAGGCAATGTGGGTCTGATGAAGGCCGTCAAGCGATTCGATCCAGGGCTCAACGTGCGCCTGGTGTCCTTCGCGGTTCACTGGATCCGGGCCGAGATTCACGAGTACGTGCTGCGCAACTGGCGCCTGGTGAAGATTGCCACCACCAAGGCACAGCGCAAGCTGTTCTTCAATCTGCGGCGGCTGAAGAAAAACCTCACCTGGCTGTCCGTCGAGGAAACCGCGGCGGTCGCCCGCGACCTGGGCGTGACGACCGGTGAGGTCAATGAGATGGAAAAGCGCCTGGCTGCGCATGACATGTCATTCGACCCCTCCCCCGACGCCGACGAGGAGGACACCTACAGTCCGGCCGCCTATCTGCCCGCGCCCGAGGCCGATCCGGCCGAGCAGGTGGAAAACTCCGAGTGGGAACACGACTCCTCGACCCGTCTGCGCAGTGCGCTCGAGCACCTGGATACGCGCAGCCGCGACATCCTGCAGCGCCGATGGATGAGCGACGAGAAGGCGACACTGCACGAACTGGCCGAAAAGTACGGCGTGTCGGCCGAGCGGATCCGGCAGATCGAGGCCAATGCCCTCGGCAAGCTGCGCGGGGTTCTGACCCCCGAGCCGGTTCCCGCCTGACAGCGTCCTGCCGGCGCTCGTCGCTGGCCCGTGTCGGGCTGCCCCCTGGGGACCCGCACGGCTCCGGGGGCAGAACCGTCCCGGCGGCCCTGTCCTGAATCCCCCCTCAACCGCGCAGGCTCGCCTGCCGCACAGCGGTGGCGACGTGCTCATGAACCGCTTTGTCCAGGGGGTCTGGCACCAACTCCTCTCCCTGGGCCAGGTCCGCGATGGCCTGTGCCGCGGCCATGAGCATCGCGTCGGTGAAGCGCATGGCCCCGGCGTTCAGGGCGCCCTTGAACAACCCCGGGAACGCCGGCACGTTGTTGATCCCCTTGCCGTCGGCGGCGGCAAAGGCCGCGCCGCGCTCACGCGCCAAGACGGGCTCGATCTCCGGATCGGGATTGGACAGCGCGAGGATGATCTGGCCGGGCCGGACCCACTCCGGGCGAATCAGGTTCTTGACACCGGTGGTGGCGAGCACGATGTCCGCTCGCTGCATGATGGACTCCAGGCTTGCCCCCTCGCCGCCGAGCGGGCGGATGCGCTCGATCGCCGCTGGATCACGATCGGCACCGAGCAACCGGGTGACCCCGTAGGCACGCAGCAGCCGCATGATGCCGGTGCCGGCCGCGCCTAATCCCACCTGGCCGATGGTGCTTTCCGGCAGGCTCCTGCGTGCGCGCCGCGCCGCGTTGATCAGGGCCGCCAGCACCACCACGGCAGTACCGTGCTGGTCGTCGTGCAGCACTGGCTTGGCGAGCTGCTGGCGCAGGCGGTTCTCGATCTCGAAGCACTCCGGCGCGGCGAAATCCTCCAGCTGGATCGCCCCGAAGGAGAGATGGATGCCGGTGATCAATTCGACGACTCTGTCTGGCCGGGTTTCCTCGATCAGCATGGGCACGGCTGACAGCCCCGCGAGGTCCCCGCGAACAACGCCGCCTTGCCCTCCATCACGGGCAGCCCGGCCAGCGGCCCGATGTTTCCGAGCCCCAGTATGGCGGTGCCGTTGGTGATCACCGCCACCGTGTTGTCGATTCCGGTGTACTCGTGGGCGAGGTGCGGGTCCTGCTGGATGGCCAGGCACACCCGCGCCACCCCCGGGGTGTAGATGTCACGCAGCACTTGCCGGGTGTTGATGGGCAGATTGGCGACCTTGCGGATCTTGCCGCCGCGGTGGCGGTTGAACACCCGGTCTGACTTACCGAGAAAGCGCGCGGTCGGCAGCTGGCCGATGCGCTCGTAGAGGCTCCCGTCGGCCTGTTCGTCCATTTCCAGGGTGATTTCCCAGACCGTTCGCCCCTGTCCGCGGCGCACCGCCGTCAGGTGCTCGATGGTGAGGCCGGCCTCGGCGATCACCTGCAGCACTTTGGCGAGACTGCCGGGCTGGTGGACCGTCTCTACGATGAGAATCTCGGGTATCTTCATGAGTCGTGGCGGTGGAACCGGCGCCGCAAAAACTCCACTATAAGCGACCACCTGAAAGATGGCTGAATGTCGTCCTGGCTCAAGCTCCTGCTGCTTCTGCTGATTGCGCTGGTGCTGCCCTGGGACGGCATCCGTTATGCGCGTCAGATGGAATCGGCCCTGCGCCTCAGCGAACGGCACACCCTGAGGTCGGTCGCCGCGACGCTGGCCACTTCTTTGCAGGGCCGTATCGGGCTGCTGTACCGCTATCGCGGGCCGCTGACCCCGGGCCCTTATGATCTCACCCCCGCCCTGCTGCCGGGCCCGCCTTATGTCGATGGGTATGCCGACGAGTGGCCGCGCGCGCGCGGCACGTGGCGGCATTACGGCACCGCCCCACACCGCTTTGCGATTCTCACCGGGGTATGGGGACGGATGCTGTACGTGTTCCTGAAGGTACAGGACCCTCACCTGGTGTTCGATGCGCCACTTGCCAATCCACTGCGTCCATCGGCGATGGGCGACCGGGTGTGGGTGGGATTTGCCAATGCCCGGGGCGCGCAACGCGCGGAATTTTTTGCGCTCACCGGCCCCGGCCCGATCGTGGCACACCGCATCGTCACCGGTCAGTATGATCGGAAATCAGCGGTCCGGGACCCGCGCATCGCCGGCGCGTTGCAGATCGTTGCCGGTGGTTACGATGTCGAATTCTCGATGCCGCTGTCGCTCACCGACGGCCGGTTCGGCGTACTGATCGACGATCGCGACCGGCTCGGCGCGACACCGCTCAGCTACGGCACGCTGCGCACCCGCGATCTGCACACCCGGGGCCGGCTGATCCTCGCCTCGCCGGGGCTTCCAGCCTACCTGGCGCGGTTCGTGAGGCCCGGGCTGGAGCTGGTGGTGAGCGCCCCTGACGGCGCACCGCTTGCGCGGGTCGATGAACTCAGTGTCCCGCAGGTACCGGCGCCTGAGCCCGGCATCCTTGCCCGGCTCTACCGGCGGCTTGTCGGACCGCATGGAGCGCGGCTGACTGCGGTAGGCGCGCCGATCTATGCCCTGGACCATCACAGCGTGATCGGCAGGCTGCGTCTCACTCAGTGGTCGAGCCGCGGAGCGCAATTGCGGGACCGTACGCTCGAGCGGATGCTGAATCTGACTCTGGCCACCAGCGCTGTCGCCTTTCTCACGGCCATCGCGCTGGCCGTGCAGCTGGCCGTGGCGGCGGCTCGCCGCAGACGCGCTTGATGTGCGGGAGCCGCGGCTGGCGCAGGGCGGGTTGCGCGCCATGGCCCCTGAACACCGGAATCGCATGCGATCTCGACTGTTCGGGCGGACCTCGAAGCAGGCTTGCACCCACAGCGTGCGGCGGCTGAAAGGCGCCGGATTGTCCGGTCGCGTGAGCAGGCGGCGGGCCCATCCACTGCCACGCGCGCCTGGCGACGGGCTCGAGCGGGCGCGCGGCGCGGCGGTGGCAAATGGTCGACGCCGCCCGCGACATTCCGCTTGCATCCACCGACTTTCTCGCGCACCATTCGCGCCGCGTCGCGGGGTGTGGTGCCGCCCGCGGCGCCCAGCGATGGCGGTCCGGACCTGCGGGAGGTGTAACGAAGGACAGGAAGCAGCGCGCGTCGAGCAGCCTCGATCCCCGTCCCGCTCTGTGCAGCGTCAATTCGTATCTCGAAAAGTACTTCCCCGACTTTTTCGCCGAAGCCCGCTTCCAGGTCGGCGACGACGATTACTTTCTCTACGCCCGCTTCGGCCAGTACCTGGCACGCAGCATCGAGCAGAACCGCGCGCCCCGGGACAAGATCAACCGCGGCTTCACGGTCCTCAACAAAATGGCCCGCGCCTCGGCGCGCCACCCGTGCATCCGGCAGATTCTGGTCTCGGGACCGCTGGAGTACATCGTGGATGCGCCCAAGGCCCGGGCGCTTGCGCGCAAGCGGCTCTCGGCGGTCGCCCAAGGCTATCTCGAAAGCCTCTGCGAGTAGCCCCCGACATCGAGGCAACTTCTGCAGAGCGGCGATGGAAGAGTCTCTCGAGGTACGCCGGTTCTGGTTTGGCACGGCGCCGCACACCCTCGAGTCGCTCGACTCACGCCAGCGACTGTGGTTCGGCGTGGGCGCCTCGCGCGAGGAACAGCGCGCGCTCGATGCGCTCATCGGGGAGCGTTTCGGCGCCCTGATGGAGCGCGCCGCCACCGGCACGCTGACCGCCTGGGCCGATAGCCCGCACCGGCGCCTCAGCCTGATTCTGCTTCTCGACCAGTTCCCACGCCACGTCTTCCGCGGCACGGCCCGCGCTTTCGCCACCGACGGCGTGGCGCTCTCACTCAGCCTCTCCGGCATGCAGGCCGCGGCGGACGTGGCGCTCTCACCGCTGGAAAGGATTTTCTTTTACATGCCGCTGCAGCACGCCGAACGGCCCGATGCGCACGATGAATCGGTGGCCGCCTACCGCAGACTTCTGGCCGAGGCGCCCGAGCCGCTCCGGCCGCTGTTCGCCAGCGCGCTGGACTCGGCTGAGCGGCATCGATCCATCGTGCTGCGCTTCGGACGCTTTCCGCACCGCAACGCCGCACTCGGGCGCGCAGGAACACCCGAGGAAGAGGCCTACCTCGCCACGGGCGGACGCCGTTTCGGGCAGTAAGGCGCGGAGCCCATGCGTCCCGGCAATCGATTTACGCTATATTAAGGCGGATTTGTCATCTGTTCCCGGGCCTGTCGGGCGCGCAGCCGCGCGAGCGTGCAATCGTGCCGGTGCCTGGCCTGATGCCCGCGCCTTGTCAATCGAACAGGCTGGAGACGCTTTCTTCGTTGTTGATGCGGCGCATGGCTTCGCCGATCAGCGGAGCGATCGAGACGCGCCGGATGTTGGCGCATCTGCACATGTCTTCGGTGGCCTCGATCGAATCGGTCACCACCATGGGATTGAGCCTGGACTCCCTGATACGCGCCACCGCGCCGCCGGAGAACACTCCATGAGTGGCATAGGCGCAGACCGTCTTGGCGCCCTTCTCGATCAGCGCCTCGGCGGCGTTGCAGATGGTGCCGCCCGAATCGACGATATCGTCCACCAGGATACATGCGCGGCCCGCAACGTCGCCGATGATGTTCATCACTTCCGATTCGCCGGCCCTCTCGCGCCGCTTGTCGACGATAGCCAGGTCGGCGCCCAGCCGTTTGGCCAAGGCACGGGCGCGCACCACGCCGCCGACATCCGGCGAGACAACCATCAGATTGTCCTGCCCGAGATGGTCCTCGATGTCCCGCACGATCACCGGAGCGGCGAACAGATTGTCGGTCGGGATATCGAAGAACCCCTGAATCTGTCCGGCGTGCAGGTCGACGGTCAGAACCCGGCTGGCGCCGGCTTCCGTGATCAGATTGGCGAGAAGCTTCGCCGAGATCGGCGTGCGCGGTCCGGCCTTGCGGTCCTGTCTGGCGTAGCCGAAGTAGGGAAGCACCGCGGTGATGCGCCGGGCGCTGGCGCGC
>JAKAFQ010000116.1 GCA_021817875.1 Pseudomonadota bacterium | reverse complement strand
TGCAGCCGCTGCTGCACTTGTTCGTGTCGATCAACAGCCCCCAGCGGTGCTTCGCGCTCGCACCCCCACCTCCCCCTCTGCCCTCGGCATACGCCAGCAGGCTCACTCCAGGGGCCAGCACCAGCGTGCTCAGCGCCGCCGCCCCCAGAAACCGCCGCCGACCCGCATCGACCCCGTCAGCCGCTCCTTCGCGGCAGCCGCTCTCCTGACTCGCCCCTGTCCGGGACCCGCCCGTTCGCCGCCGGTCCCTGCCCAGCATCGGCCCCGACGAGAGGCTCATGGCGCAGGCCCCGCAGACGCCGTCTCAGCGCGCGCGACGCTCAGCCCCGACGCCGCGAGGCTGCCGCGCTTCAGCCGGTCGGCGCCGGAAAGCGCAGCTGCCGAGGCCCGCGCCGGCGCGTATGCCGCATCCGGCCGGTTGGTGTGGCAGGAGAAGCAGTCGATGCGCACCCCGACATACTCGTGGCAGGCATTGCAGAAGAACTTCGGGCTGTTCACCCCGGGATATTTGCCGTCGGCGAGCCTCGAGACATGACAGTTCATGCAGCCCGGCAGCGACTCGCGCCGGTGGCGGATGCCCTCATGGACCGCCTCGTAGCGCAGCTGCATCAGCAGCTTCATGTGGTTCTTGAGCATCCACGCCACCGGCCGCACGCAGTGCGCGCCTTTGGCCGGGGGAATGACCGGCGCCGCGCCGCGCATGTGCGCCAGCGCGCCACGCCAGAACGGCGCGGTGAACAGCACCAGCACCAGCAGCAGCGCCGCGAGAATCAGTGGCCGGTCACGCATCAGCGGCCTTCCTGGCGAGCGGCTCGCCGCGCAGGTTGGTGGTGCGTTCCTTCTCACCCGTCATCACCAGGGCGTTGCCGAGCAGCTCATGCACGCCCGCCACCTGCACGCCCGGCACCCAGTAATCCATCAGCGTCGGCAGCGTCGCCTTGTCGATGGCGCAGATGCAGGCGAGCAGGTTCACGCCGTGCTCCTGGCGCACGTGACGCACCGCATGGGCGCGCGGGAAGCCGCCGCGCAGCCGCAGCTCCATGCTCTCGTCATTGCCGAGCCCGGCACCGCTGCCGCAGCAGAAGGTGTATTCGCGGATCGTCTTTTCCGGCATCTCGTGGAAGTGGTTGCACGAGCGGTTGATCACGTAGCGCGGCTCTTCCAGCAGTCCCATGCCGCGCGAGGGATTGCACGAATCGTGGTAGGTGACCACATAGCCGTCGTTGCGCGCCGGGTCGAGCTTGATCTTCTCGTGGTAGAGCAGGTCCGCGGTGAATTCGCAGATGTGCACCATCTTGGTCGAGGCCGCATTCGAGAAGCGCGTGCCGGTGAGCGGCGAGACGGGCACCTCGAGAAAGTCGGCCGGGCCGTTCATCGTGTCCATGTACTGATGCAGCACCCGCCACATGTGTCCGCATTCACCGCCGAGGATCCATTTGACGCCGAGTCGCTTCGCCTCGTCGTAGATCTTGGCGTTCAGGCGCTTCATCAGATCGTTGGAATGGAACAGGCCGAAATTGCCGCCTTCCGAAGCGTAGGCGCTCACCGTGAAATCGAGCCCGATCTGATGGAACAGCATCATGTAGCCGAGCATCGTGTAGTAATGCGGCGTCGCGAAGTAATCCGCCGACGGCATCACGAACAGGATCTCCGCGCCCTTGCGGCTGATCGGGATCTCGATGTCGAGGCCGGTGATTTCCCGCAGCTCGTCGCAGGCGAAATCGAGGCCGTCCTTGAAGGCGTGCGGCGCGATTCCGAGGTGATTGCTGACCCGGTAGCAGTTGGCCGCCGGCTCGGTGATCCAGTGCGTGCTCACCCCGATCAGGCTGAGCAGCTCGCGGACGATCATGGTGATCTCCGCGGTGTCGATGCCGAACGGGCAATAGACCGAGCAGCGGCGACATTCGGTGCACTGGTAGAAGTAGTAGAACCACTCCTTGACCACGTCCTCGGTCAGATCCCGGGCGCCGGCCAGCGAGCCGAACAGTCGGCCCGAGAGCGTGAAATAGCGCCGGTAGACCGAGCGGATCAGCTCGGCGCGCGCGAACGGCATGTTTTTCGGGTCGCCCGAGCCGAGATAGAAATGGCACTTGTCGGCGCATGCGCCGCAGCGCACGCATACGTCCATGAACAGCCGGAATGAGCGGTACTTGGCGAGGCGCTCCTTCATGCCCTCGAGCAGGATCCGCTGCCAGTCGGGCGGCAGCTGCCAGTCGAGGTCGGTGGGCTGCCATTTGCGCGGATTGGGCAGGCCGAGGGCGATCAGGTCCTTCGGCAGCGAAGCGTGGCTGAAAGTGCCCTTGCGGAACTCGACGCGCGCGTCGCGCCAGTCGCCCCGGGGGGCCTTCAGCTCGATGTCGATTGCGGGTTTATCCGCCATGATCGCGCCCCTCGAGCGGCAGGCCGGCGAGTTTCAGTTTGTCCGCATTCTCGGCTTCCCATGCCGCATAGGTGTGGGTGGGCACGGGCTGGTTCCAGGGATTGACGTGGCGCACGCGCCGGCTGTTGTTGGCGAGATTGCGGGTCGGGCTGAGGAACACGCCGCCGAAATGCACCAGCTTCGAGAACGGCAGGTAAATCGCCAGCGTCGAGACCAGCAGCAGATGGGCGAGCAGGAACGCGCTCGGCGCGGCCGGCGCGGCCGGATGGAACGAGGCGAGCCCGAGCGCGAACATCTTCACCGACACGATGTCCACCGGGGCGACGTAGCGCATGGCCATGCCCGAGAGCGCGATGCCGAGCAGCAGCAGCAGCGCGAAATAATCGGTGAACAGCGCCATGTAGCGCAGCAGCGGGTTGAGGAGTCTGCGGCCGAACAGGTACAGCAGCGCCGCGACCAGCAGCACGTCGGTGATCAGCAGTGGCGGCGAGCCGATGCGCAGCATGCCGTCGAGCCGGTCGAGCGGCGCGACGAAAAACGGCGTCGGCTGCAGCACGAAGCGCAGATGCCGCAGCACGATCACGAACAGCGACCAGTGCAGCGCCAGCGAGGCGAGCCACAGCAGCCGGGCCTCGGAAAACTCCAGCTGGCCCGCCGAGACGCGCGCGCGGCTGTTGCGCAGCAGCGAGCGGAACAGCAGCGCTTCGATCGCCACACGGACCGCGGCCATGATGCCGGTGTCCGGATTGTCGATCGGTGCGGTGCGGATCCAGGGCAGCGAGCGCTGCTGACCGCAGGTGGTGGGGATGCGATAGGGCACCGGGCTTTCCGCCCACTTCCACACCCGCCAGGCGACGCCGGCCACGAGCGTCAGGAAAGCCGCGTACGGCAGCACCACGGCGACCGTGGTCACCCCGCCCGGAACGGCGCCGGCGAATGCGCCGGCGAAAGCCAGCACGAGCACCAGGGCTGCGGCGCCGAGCGCGTTCATGCGGGCACACCCGGGCTGCGGGCGGCGCGCAGGCGGCTGACGCCGATGGCGCGAAGCTGCTCGTTCAGCTTCAGTTCGGCGAGCCGCTCGCGACAGGCGAGATACTGTCTGAAGGCCGCGAGGGCCATACGGTCGATGCGCGCCTCCACATCGGCCGCCTGCATCTGCGGGGCCTCCTCACGCGCGATGCCGCGCAGCGCGAAGACGAATCCGACCGCCCGCTCGAGCGACAGATCCTGGATCGAGCGCAGCGCCATGATCTCGGCAAATGCCGCATCGATGGCCGGCTCATCCATTGCACCGAAGAACTGCTCGACCAGCGCCGCGACGCTCCTGCGCAGCGTATGCCCGATGGGATTGCGGAACGGGTCGCGCTCGCCCACGGCATGCGCGGCGATCAGGCCGCCATAGACGGCGGCCGCCGCGCCAAGCCAACGTTCCTCGACGGTGGCCCGCACGGTCATGGCCCTACACGCAACCGGTCGGCTTCGCGAGCCCGGCCACCTTGCAGGCGCCCTTGGCGGGGCCGGAGCGGAACAACTTGTAGATCTCATCGAGATCCATCTTGTTGTCGCGGCAGACCTTGCGCACCATCGGCGCCACGCCGTAGGAATAAAAGTAATTGCGGATGTACTTGATCAGCTGCCAGTGCGGCGGGGTGAGTTCCGGGATGCCCTCGGCGAGCGCGAGGTCACGGGCGACCTCCTCGTTCCAGAGCTCCGGCTCCTGGAGGAATCCATCGTCGTCGACTTCGTAGCTGCGATTTTCAACCTGATATGTGGGCATTACCTGACTCCCCAGCCATGAACAAAGTATGATAATGTCATACGCAGTATCATAGTATCATATTCTTCCCGGATGTCAATCTGCCCGACCAACATCTGGCGTGACGCGATCCCAACATCCGGGTGATTGTAGGTAGAAACCGGCTCGTCGCGTCCGGGGCGGTGCTCAGAACCGCCCCGGACTGACGAATGTCAATGTTTTAAAGGGTGTGCCGCCCGGAGGAAATAGGCACTGATACGTATGCGGGTACGTATGCGCGCCCCGCCCGGCCCGCGAGCCCCGCCAGCAGGAACACCGCCCGCCGGCAGTGGCCGGCGCGGATCCTATCGGGCGCCGGCCGGCTCCAGCACCACGGTGCCGAGGTCGACGTCATTGCGCGTGCCGACGGTGATCTCACGCGTCTGGTAGCCCTTCGCGGTGACACGCAGCACGTAGCTTGCACCCGCTTCGAGGCCATCGAAGCTGAAATCCCCGTAGGCATCCGTTACGCCAGCACGCGCCTGGGTGCCATCGTGCAACGACAGCCGCACGCCTGCGGCCGGCTCATGCATCCGGTCGGCCAGAGCGATCTCGCCCGAGACGAAGCGCTTGGGCAGGCCGATATAACGCACGGCCGGTTTGAGGTTGAACTCCGGATGCAGCTCCTCGCTCGGTCGGCTCTTGAGCAGCCGCGAGATCTTGCTGGACGGATCATCGAGATCGCCGAACACCAGGGCCTCGGTCGGGCAGCCTTCGACGCAGCGCGGTTCCGTGCGGCCCTGATCGAGCAGATGCGCGCAGAAGGTGCATTTCTGCGCGACGTTCTCCGTCTCGTTCCAGAAAATGACCCGGTGCGGACAGGACGCCACGATCTCCGGATGGCCCTTGGCTTTCTGCGGATCGATGATGACGATGCCATCCGGCCGGCGGTAGGCGGCCCCCGGCGGCGCGGCGGACAGGCACGGCGCATCCTTGCACTGCTGGCACGGCAGCGGCACGTAATCCACCCGCACGCGCGGCAGCTTGCCGCGCTCGTACGAGCGCAGGTCGATCCATTTCTGGCCCTTTTCCGGCTGCGCCGCCGCGATCGGGCGGTAATCGTTGCCCGCGTGCTCGTCGCGGCACGCCAGGACGCAATTGTAACAACCGGTGCAGCGGTCGACGTCGATGAGCATTCCGTATGTGGTCATGATGTGTGCCTCAGCCCAGCCATTTCTCTACTTCGATCAGGCACGAATTGCAGGCCATGCCCGCCGCGTTCTGTGAAAGCTGTCGCCCGGGAGTGAGCAGCGCCACGCAGCCGGCGCGATCGGGCGAGCGGGGATTGCCCGGCTGCAGCGGATCGTATTTGGCGGCCGACTCATACGAGTGCACCACGCCCGGGCGCACCCGCTCGGTCACCTGCGCGATGCACAGCACCGAGCCGCGCTCGTTGTACAGGCGCACGATGTCGCCCGAGCGGATGTCACGCGCCGTGGCATCGAGCGGATGCAGCCGCGCCGGCCACCACGCGTACCCATCCTTCACGATGCGGTGCCCGGGCACCTCGTTGAGCCAGGCGGTGTGGCTGTCGTAATGCGTGTGGAAGCTGAAGCGCGGATGCGGCGACATCAGCTGCAGCGGATAGACTTTCGCCGCCTCGGAGCGATGCCCCTCCCAGCTCGGGATGTAACGCGGCGAGACCGGTCGTTCCATGTCCTCGGGAGCGAGGCGGCGCAGACTTTCCGATGCGAATTCGATCTTGCCGCTGTCGGTGGCGAGCTCGTGCGCCTTGTCCGTATTGCGCTTGAAATTCTTCGGGTCGGGCGTATCGCAGGCGCGCCCCTCGGCGAACCAGCGCAGCGCCGGGGTGGACTTGTAATCCTCCGGCACGTTGATCACGTAATAGCCCTTGCGGTCGAACTCCTCCCAGGAGATGAACTTCGGCAGGTCGGAGATCTCGAAAAACTTGCGCGCCCAGTCGAGATCGGTGTTGCCTTCGGTGTAGTCCTCCCGGAAGCCGAGCTTTCCGGCCAGGTCGCTGAAGATCTGGTAGTCGGATTTCGATTCCCACAGCGGCTCGACCGCCTTCTGCAGCCGCACCACCACCCGATAATTGCAGCCGCTGCCGCCGGCCCGGGTCTGCCCGCCCGGCTCGCCGAACTCGCCGATGTCGTCGCGCTCGAGCGAGGTGCACGCCGGCAGAATGATGTCGGCGAAGCGGGTCTCGCCCGACCACCAGCAATCCTGGTTGACCACGAATTCCAGCTTCGGGCTCTGGTACATGCGCGGCCACTTGCTGGTGTCGGTCATGCTGCCGATGAACGAGCCGCCGTAGCGGTAGAACATCTTCACCTCCGAGCAGCCGGCCATCGGATAGGTGAAGGGGATGAACTGCTGGTCGAGATCGCGATTGCAGAACCCGACGCCCTTCCAGTGCACCGGCGGATCGAGGATCGCCTCGGGCAGACTCAGCCGGTAGAGCTTCTGCGGCACTTTGTTCTCGGGAATGATGCGCGCGACCTTGCTCGAGGTCGCGATGCGGCCTTCGAGGTCACCGTAACCCGGGAACCAGACGTTGCTGTTCCACGGCGCGCCCATGCTGGTGCCCCAGATGGACACCCCTGGCTTGCCGAGTCCCTGCATCGCCTGCAGCAGCACCATCAGCCTCGCCCATTCCGTCGCGTAAGCGGCGCGGCAGGCACCGCCCTCGCCGCCGCGCGCACCGGCCGACAGCACGGTGCGCTTCGAGGCCCATTCGCGCGCCAGCGCCGTGATCTTGCGCGCGGGCACGTCCGATTCGGCCTCGGCCCACACCGGCGTCTTGGGCACCCCGTCGGTGACGCCCATGACGTAGTCGCGGAACTCCTGGAAGCCGATGGTGCGATCGGCGACATACTGCTTGTCGTAGGTGCCCTCGGTGATCCAGACATGAGCGACGGCGAGCGCCACCGCGGCGTCGGTACCCGGCCGCGGGGCCAGCCACTTGCCGTTCATGGCCGCGGCGGTGTGATTGTGGTACGGATCGATGAAGGTCATGGCCACGCCCTTGTCCTTCAGCCACTGCCGCCAGATGGACGCGTCGCTGCCGTCATAGACCGCGCGGGTCGTATCGGGATCGTTGGACCAGTAGACGATCATCTCGGCATGCTGCAGCGCATCTTCCAGCATGTCGTAAGGCTCGGGCATGCCGAGCCGCCAGATGAAGCCGTACGTATGGGTCGCGCCCCAGTGCCAGCCTTCCCAGCTGTCCGGGTTGTCGAATACCTGCGTGTAGCCGAGGAAATTGAAAAAGCGCGAAAAAGCGCTCATCTTGTAGCCGACGAGACCCCAATTGTGGTGCGATGAGGTCATGGCCGCGAGTGCCGAGGGGCCGTAGGTACCCTGGACGCGCTTGATCTCGCTCGCGACGATCTCGAGCGCCTCGTCCCAGGAGATGCGCACGTAGCCGGACTTGCCGCGGTTCTGCGGATTGCGCTCGCCCTTGGGATCGAAATCCACCCGCTTCATGGGGTAACGGATGCGGTCGTCCGAATAGAGGCGGTTGCGCTCGGCATGCACATAGGGCGCCAGCGTCACCTTCTTCGGGGGAGAATAGGACTTGCCCCCGGCTTTGATGGTCCAGGGCTTGAGGTCGCTCTCCTGGATCACCAGTGGACGGACACGGACCACCCGCCCGTCTTCCACGTCGACGGTGATGGGCCCGCAATTGGTGCAACTGGTATAGCTCTGTGTCGGCACGATCGTGCTCCTTCGCCCTGTCTCGGCGGGTCCGGACGGCCCCGTCCCCAGGCGGGGGATTTTCTCACGAAAACGATCCCGCATCGTGTCACAAGGGATTGTTACTTGCCGCCTGCCGGGGGGCGGGCGGAGGATGGAGTCCTGGATCCGCTCGCCTGCTACACTTGAATACTCGATGCGCTTTTCCCTGATTCTCTGGTTCCTGCCCTGGGTCATCAGGCTGCACGCCCGGCGCTCGGCGAAGATGCGGGCGCTGATGGGCGCACGCGACTTCACCGCCCAGATCACGGTCAAGGACGGATCGCGCGGCCGCTGGTTCCGCTTCGAGGCAGGCCGGCTCACCTCAGGCGCGGGCGTGCGGAGCGATGCCGAGCTCACGCTGCGTTTCAAGACTGCGGCGCTGGGGGCACGCATCCTGGTGCATCTGAGCTCCGGGATGTTCCACTTCGCCTGGCCGCTGCTGCGACCCTTCCTCGATCCGATGGAGGTGATCAATGCGGCCAAGAATTTCGCATTCGAGGTGCTCGGGCCGGATGAGCTCGCCGTCCACTTCAGCGACATCCTCAATGCCCTGCTGACGCACGGCTGGCGCCAGGGTACCCCGGTCGGCAACGGCGAGATCCGCTACGTCAACCAGACGAACGCCGGACCGGTGTTCGTGTACGTGAAGGACGGCAGAATCGTGCGCGTCACGCCGATGGAATTCGGCAAGGACGATCCGCAACCCTGGGTCATCGAGGCGCGCGGGCGGAAATTCTCGCCGCCGCACCGCGCCACGCTCAGTCCGCACGGCCTGGCATCCAAATCACTGGTGTATTCGACGCAGCGCCTGCTCTACCCGATGAAGCGCGTCGACTGGGATCCCAAGGGCGCGCGCAATCCGCAGAACCGCGGCAAGTCCGGCTACGTGCGCATCTCCTGGGACGAGGCGCTCGATCTGGCCGCCGGCGAGATCAAGCGCATCCGTCGCGAGCACGGTCACGGCGCCATCCTCGAGAGCCACGGCTCGCATCATAGCTGGGGCAACATCGGCTATTATCTGAGCGCCCAGATCCGCTTCATGAACGCCATCGGCCATACCCGCATGGTGGCCAACCCCGACAGCTGGGAGGGCTGGTACTGGGGCGCGATGCATCATTACGGAAACTCGATGCGCATGGGCGGCGCCGAGCCCTATGGCCAGCTCGAAGACGCCCTGCAGAACGCCGAGATGATCGTGTTCTGGGCCTCCGACCCGGAATCGACCTGCGCCTCCTACGCCGCCTTCGAGGCCACCATCCGCCGCCAGTGGGCCCGGCAGCTCGGCATCCGGATGGTGCACATCGACCCCTACCTGAATCCGACCGCCAACTGGCTGGGCGGGAAATGGATCGCGCCGGTCCCGGGCACCAGCCCGGCGCTCGCCCATGCCATCGCCTACGTCTGGATCAACGAAGGGCTTTACGATCGCGATTACATCGCCCGGCGCACCACCGGCTTCGAGAAATATCGCGCCTATATTCTGGGCGAGACCGACGGCACCCCCAAGTCGCCCGAGTGGCAGGCGGCCGAAACCGGCGTGGCACCCCACATCGTGCGTGCGCTCGCCCGCGAGTGGGGCACTCACAAGACCTACCTGTCCTGCGGCGGCAAGGGCGTCGCCTTCGGTGGCGCCAACCGCGCCGCCACCGGCGCGCAGTGGGCCCGCGCCATGGTCTGCCTGATGACGATGCAGGGGCTGGGCAAGCCCGGCATCAATTTCGGCAATCTGGGCACGGGCACGCCCGTCGATCTGGAATTCTATTTTCCGGGCTATGCCGAAGGCGGCATCTCGGGGGACATCGAGGGCACGGCCGATGTGGTGCAGAACTACCAGCGCCTGCCGCATCTGATCAGCATGAACACGGTGACGCAGAAGGTGCCGCGGCTGCGTATTCCGGAGGCGATCCTCGACGGCAGGACGGAAGGCTACCCCACCGACAGCCGCTCGCTCGAAGGCCAGTTCCAGAAGTTCAGCTACCCCTCGCCCGGCCATTCGCCGGTGCGCATGATGTACAAATACGGCAGCTCGCATTTCGGCACCACCATGGAAAGCAACCGCCTGGCCGATGCGCTGCGCAGCGAGAGCCTGGAGTTCGTGCTCAACCAGTCGATCTGGGACGAGGGCGAAACCCGATTCGCCGACCTGATCCTGCCGGCCTGCACCAATTTC
>JAKAFQ010000115.1 GCA_021817875.1 Pseudomonadota bacterium | reverse complement strand
GATCTCCTCGGGATCGTGCCCTGGCCGAACATCGTCTCGCGCTACCGCGAGGTGCTCGGAGGTTCGGTAGATACCATCGCGCGCGTGCTCCGCGATCGTCCGATCGGCTGGACGCGGCTTTGGCCCGTTCGTCACGGTGACGATCGCTCCGACCGGCAGTTCGCGGAGGTCGACTCGAGAGTGCGCCGCGATGTGGTAGGCCCGGCCGTCGATACCGTCGACGATGAGGTATTCGCGGTCGTATACGGGCTCGATGATGCCCTTCGCGGCCAGGCGGCCGGTGATGGACTCGGGAGCCTCCGTATTGCCGAAGGCACCGAGTTCGCGGCGCTTGTCCCCGAGCGCGCGCTGCATGCGGCGGATGATGTCGCCCCGCTCACCCATGGCCCGCAGCAGCCGCTCAAAATCGGGTGAGAGTTGCCAGCGGTCCGGCGCGAGGCGCTCGGCGAGGCCAAGTTCCCCGAGACGCTGCAAGCGCCCGATCAGGAGCGCCCGATGCTCTCGGTCCCGGACAGCGTCGGAAAGAACCGCCAAGTCCAAGCGACTGTCCTGTGCGCTCCGCTGCAGAGCCTGATCCAGACTCGTCCACCGTTCCTGTTCGACCTCCCGTGTCAAACTCTCCCGGATCTCCCGTTCCGTCCGCGGCCCGAGCCAGCGCGTGGCGAGCTCTGCGGCGCGATGGCGCATACCGTGGGCGATGTAGTTGCCGGCGATAACGAGATCCTCGCCGGCCTCGTCCTTGCCGCGCAGCAGGATGTGGATGTGGGGATTGTCGGTGTCCCAGTGATCTGTCGCCACCCACTCGAGCCGCGTCCCGAGATCCCGTTCCACCTGCGCCATCAGCTCACGCGTATAGGCCTTGAGGTCCCCGATCTGCGTGGCATCCTCGGGCGATACGATGATCTTGAAGTGATGGCGGTCATTCTCGATCCGGCGGGCGAAGGATTCGGCATCGATCCGTTCGCGATCCTCCGCCTCGAGGTGAGCGCGACGACCATCCGGCTGGACAACTTCCCGCTCGATGTAGCCGAGATTCTCCCTGAGAGCCGAAGGGTGGATGCCGGCGTGTCTGACGATGCGGAACTTGACGATTGCCCGCCGCGACCGAGGTCCGAGCGCCCGGCCCGTGAGTTGTGCGGCCGCGTGCCCTCGCCCGAGCCGAGTGCCGGGGCGGGCTCGTGCCGCACGGTACCCCAGTGACTTCCCTGAACGCGACGCGGCGCGAATCACCCGGGCAATGAGTCGTGGGCGGGTTGCCTTACCCCGGTCTCGCGGCGGTCCGACGCGAGGCCGGAACCGCCCCTCGCGATCCCGGCTCATGGCGAACCCCAGGAGCATCCGAGCGCGCCGCAGCGTAGGCGGCACCCGGGAACTGCTTGAATCATAGGCGGTTGCCGCAAGCCGCGGCACTCCCCTCCTGCGCCGTGGTGCCGCGCAAACCGATGTGCAGACAAAGGCTTGGCGGCGCGGCGGTGCCGCGACCTTCTATCTTGCTTCCGCGTCTTCCTCGTGCCACTTCCGGCCTCTACGCTCCCTGTCATGCCCATTGAATGCATGGCAACACGCATTCCGACGGTCATTTCTGCCGCTCCGTGGCTGGCCGTTGAACAGGCGAGAGCGGCACAAAGAGTTGAGCATCGAGATGCCCATGTGTCGCACGATCCACATTCTCCGGGTCGGACGAGACCACGACGAAGAGCGGACTCGCGGCAGACGCTGTAGGTAATCGGTCCGGAGAGGATTCCGCGTCAATTCGCTCAATCATCCGCCGGACGCGCGCGACGTACTCGATCGTCACCCGCGGGAGTGGTCGTGCGCCGCGCATGAATTCCTCATACCGCCCGGGGCCCGCCTGATATGCCGCGAGAAATCCGTTCCATCCATATCGCCGATAGAGCGCATGCAGGTACGCGGCGCCGGCGAGGATGTTGTCGCGGGACTGGTAAGGATCCTCAGCGAGTCCGAGTCGTGCCCGGTACTCTCGCCATGTCGCCGGCATCAGCTGCATCAATCCCATCGCGCCCACCGCAGAGACCGTGGGCTTGCCGTTGAGCGTAGGACAGCCGGCGCTCTCCGCGAGGATTACCGCGTCCAACCAGGCACGCGGAAGATCGAAGCGATGCGCGGCTTCACGAACGATCGGTTGCCACGGATCGGTCCCGCACAACTGTGGCCGGTCGGCAGCGAAGGCGTTGCGACCCGCGAGGCCGGTGAAAAGGGCCACCATGCACCCAGCGAATATCCACCCTCGATTCATCGCCATGTCCACAGCGGGATGGCGCGCCCGAGGATGGCACGTGCCGTCACCGGCCCGAAATAGCGGCTGTCGTACGAATCCGGTGCGCCGTCTCCCAGCAGCAGATACTCACTGCGCGAGAGAGTTCGACACCCGGACCATACGGGAAGGGGACGCCCCTGCGAGTCCTGAATGAGTGCGCGGGCGACTGGCAGACCGTCGATGGAGAGGACCCGAGAATGCTCGCAGATGCGCTCCCCGTGATCCGCCGCGATGCGTTTGACGATCGGAACGGCGATCGGAAGGTAGCCCCGCTCAGCGGCGAGCGTGGCAGCCGCTGGCGGAAGATGCGCGACCACGAACATCCCGACCGTCAGGCGACTCGGTGGGACCATCAGATACCAGCCCAGGGCGACGCTCGGGCTCGCGTTGTACACCAATCGGACAGGGGGATGAAGCCACGACACGGCGATGCACATCGATGCGCCAAGCAGCGTCACAGCCAGCACGAGAAAGTGTCGGAATGCGCCGCCCCCTCCTCGAGATGCCGCTCGAGAGGCTCTCGCCGAGATGAAAGTCGGGCAATCCGTCGCCGCGCAGCCAGCGTTTCGATCGCCGCTCTCTTCCTCGTCCGGTTGCCCACGACGGATGCGCACCGGATTCATCGCGTGCCGTCCGGGACGCGATCCCGTCGCTCAGAATCCAGCCGCTCGGAGTTATTCGACCGGCCCTCTTCCGTTATGACAGATCCGAAGGATCTGTAAGTTATGAGAGTTAAGGTCCGGAATCCGCTAGGCAGACCAAGGACTTGCGCGCGTTCTTGCGCCTGATAGCACGATAGTCGTGCGCCTGATAGCACGATACCCCGTGCGCCTGATAGCACGTGTCTATTCACAGCTTATCCCCAACCCGGAATCTCGCGGCGAGCTCAGACACGGTGCGGTCGATCCGATGCGTGGGCGCCGCCCGAACGTGCAGGATCTCGGCCCCGCGGCGCGAGCGCTCGATGTCGACTCGGTAGCCGAGCAGTGATTCCGAGCGGGCGATCCGCCGAAGGTCGACGGCGAAGTCGGCGTACCGCGCGAGGCTCCCGGACCGGGCGTGAAGATGACGAAAGTCGAACCGCCAGCCGTCCGGCTGTTTGCCGGCATGCTTGCGGGCGAGGCGATAGAGCCAGCGCGCAATGCCGCCCGTGAGCCGGAAGTACGCCCGATCGAGCGTGAGGACACGGCTCGAGTCGAGTACCGTCGCGTAGAACCAGTCCGGGACGACGAGCTCGAGCCCCACCGGCCGGCCCTCCCCGCTCGAACGCTCCTTCCACTCGTTGAGCCAGGAGAAGCGGTGCAGACGGCGGCTCGACGGCATGCGGATCGACGTGGCGACGGACGTCGACTGAAGCCGGTCGAGGGCCGCCTTGAGTCTCAGATAATCCCGTCCGCTCGTTCCCCGGCCGGCGAAGTTCAGGATTTCGTAGGGAGTCGCGACCAGCAGCCGTGAGGTCTCGATCCCGGCATCCCGTGCCTCGATGATCTGCGAGGCGGCCCAGATGAGCACGTCCGCGTCCCAGATGGTCGCAAGACCATGTTCCGTGGTCCCCTCGACCCGGATCGTGACATCGCCCGCGTGATAGTCGATCGGCCGGATGCGCTTGGTCTTCGTGAGGGAAAAGAACGGATAGGACATGAGGTCCTGCAGGTCCCGAGGAGCGAGATCGGCTGCGAGCGCCCGGAACGCCTCGAGCCGATCTCGAGGGGATTCCGAATTCGATCCGGTGAGCACAGCGAAGGCCCCGTCGAGGGCCGCTCGTCACCGCAGGGCGACGTACCCAGGGTCCGAGGTGCTCTCGCATACCCGTGCGTTCGCCCAAGTCTCGAGGTCCTCCCTCGCATAAATGACGCGGCTGCCGAACTTGCGAAACCGTGGTCCGCCGCCGTTCACGCGGAGCTTCTCGAGCGTGCGGGGCGAGAGCTTCAAAACCGCGGCGGCCTCGGAATTCGTGAGGTAGCGGTCGCCAGCCGGCGGGCTTGAGTTTTCCATTGCATCGTCCTCCAAGGTTTTGGGTCGCTCGCGGGCGCGGTGTTGCCCGTCGCGAGCAGTCTCGGCGCAGCAGAAGGCGTTGAGCAGGGAGAAAGTGAGCGCTGCGCGATTTCTCCCTCCCCCACGACGCCTCCAAGTCCGAGCGTCTCAAGCATGGCGATCCGCAAGTCGTTCGATGAATCCAGGCTCGCCGAGCTCAGGCGGATGTCGAGCGAACAGGTCTTGCTACGGCTTTCCATCCAAGTGAGGTCGAACTTGACGTTCGTGCCGCGCAAGAGTTGACAACGCCGCCACTGGCAGCGCCTCACGGGTCTGGGAGATTTCGAGATCCTGACGACGGGACGCTTGTGGTTCGACACGCGAGAGCGACGCGGCGGTGGCAACGCGATCGACCTCGCAATGCACCTGCTCGGCGTTTCATTCGTCGAAGCCGTGAGGCGCCTGAGCCAAGAGCGCCCTACGGTCGATGATCGCAGGGCTCCCCAGGCGGAACCCTGCATCGCCCGTGCGCCAATCGACACGCCGAAATGGCGCGGTTGCCGTACGAAAGAGGACCGGCGCGACCCATGATGACTGGCCGCGCCGGCTCAAGGCGCGTCGGCTACGTGACGATGCGCCGGCGAAGTGCGGCTTCGGCCGCATAGGCCGAAAGCGGGCGGTCAGCCGTAAAGTGAAGGTCGCGCTCGACGGGAAGCCCGAGCCGTCCGCGGACGCTCGAGAGCTCGGTGAGGTGAGGCTCACGGACCCGATCTCGGGGTCGCCGAGTCCGAGATCGCAGAGGCCGAAGGCTCGTTCCGGGTCCTCCGGATCGAGCTCCGTGAGGAGCCAGGTGGCGCCGGCGTCGGGCGTGAAGAGCTTGACAACCGGGAGAGGATCGATCGGATTGCCGGCCGCGGATCGCTGGCCGTTTGCGAGCAGCTCGCGGCGCTGTGCTTCGGTCAAGAGTTTCATCGGAAAGCTCCTTTCGGTTGCGGTTCTCGCCCGCGACCCGGACCGCAACCGAAAGGGGCATGAAACAATGATCCGAAGCACCGCAGTCACCGACCGCAGAGAGAGGTCTCCGGTCTCTAGATCTTCACGGTGCGTGACAGCTTGCTGGCGCGGATCGTGATCTCATCGGGAGTTTCCGCACTCCCTGGGATCGGTGGCGCTGCACAAGAAAAGACGAGCCAACAGGAGACAGGCCTCGCGATCTCCCCTCTTTACCCGCTCAGCCGATAGGTTCAGGGCAGGCGCATTGCGAAGAAGAACAGCACCGCGACGATCGGGGTGAGAACGCTTCGCACGGTTTCGATGACGAAGCGGCGATAGGCCGGGAACATGAGCGCCAGTACGGCAGCCGCCAGGAAGAGATGATGCCAAGTCACGGCGAATTCCTCGAATCGTTAGGGCAGCGCGTTCAGGGTGCCGAATGACCCAAACACGCTACCGCCGGATCCCCACGTCAGTCAATGTCGGCAACGGCGACGAACTGCCAGTCACCATGCGCTCAACCCTGGAGTGTCTCCCGAAAAAGCTCCAGAGCATCCGCGTCAACCGCCTTCGCGATGGCGATGAACTCCGCGACATCCAACCGCCGCTCAAGGGCCTCAATGCGCTGGATCCAGTTCGGCGGCTCGCGCAGCTTCTCGGACAGCTGCCTCTGGGAAAGCCCCGCCGCTTCCCGAGCTTTGCGCAGCGCAGCGACGATGGCCCTCTGGCGAGTCGGATACTTCATGGCACCCCCGGTCAGTGATGGAGGTGCTCCTAATACCGTATCACCCCTATTGATACGAAAACAGTATCAGTATAACATGCTCAGTGATACATATTTCGTAGCGCACGAAACCATCGGGAAGTGCCTATGGCTGCTCAAATGCCGGCTCGCAGGAGTCTCGCTCGGGCAAGTCCCGGGCATGGGACCCGGCGTCGCAAGCCGACGAAGAATGCGACGGCGCGATCGCCGTCGGACTCCGCGGCTCCGGATATCATGGTCCTACTCGGCGACCTTTCGGATGCCATCTCGGTGGTGACGGTCGTTCACCACGCACTGGCAGCCAAGGAACACGCGGGACTGGGCGATGAGGAAGTGGCTCTTCGATATGCGCTAACCCTGCTTCAGACGGCATACAGCGCATTCGATTTGGCTTTTCTTCGTCTGTCCTGATGACCGCATTCCACGCGTCAATCAACTGTTCGGTGACCTGTCATGCAACACACTGAGGCCAGGACGATTCTCATGTCCCTGATCGAAGGGCGCAATCCATGCTCCGGAGAGCAGCTCCCGTCCGACTGTGTCGTCCATAGCTCCGATGTCCTGCGCGCCTTACTCGCGGGCGTCGGTGCGATCGACGCCGTAGATGCGCGTACGAGGCGCCGGGCGCTACTCCCCGAGAATGTCGGCCGGGACTGGACGATCAAGGAAGAGGAGCAGTTGCGCACGGAGTTCGCGGCGAAAGAGCCCCCGGAGGCCATTGCGGCCCGGCACGGGCGCACCCTGCGTGCGATCGAGGCTCGGCTGCAGCGCATGGGGCTGATCACGGCCGATCAGCGCACCACCCGAGGTGGGTTCTCCGAGCAGGAATGAGGGAAGGCTGCGGCTGAGAGCGAGACCGTGCGGCCCGCCTGCCGGGCAGAGCCGCGGCGGTCCAGGCGCCCGCAGGCTTGCAAGGATCGATGGAGACGACACGTCCGCCCATGGAGACCCCATCTCGTGCGCGGTCGCGTGACGATTACGGCGGTCGCCTCCCGGCCTGGAAGGCTCGCCACCCATCGGCCGGGACCGCGGTCCCGACCACATCCAGCCAGTAGGCACGCTCCGCTCGGGTGAGTTCGTTCCACCAGAGCATCCCGACCAGCGCGTCGGCCGGGCAGCGGTCTTCCCGGGCCGCGGGCCTGACGATCAGATGGTGCCAGGCATCCTTCGGGCCGGCCCGATCAGGGCAAGCGATCGCCTGAGAGACGCGCGTGAGATGACCGGTGTGGGAGATGGTGGCGCGGATGCCCAGAAGACTCACCGCGCCTCGCCCTGCACCCCATGGAGCTGGCGATCGGCCGCGTCGAGCTCGTCATAGACGGCATCGAGCGCGGCGAGACCGGTCTTGAGCACCACGGCCTCGGGGTAAGCGTCCGTCCGGTCATCGGCCTCGAGGCTGCGCTGTGCGACCGTGATGAGCGCCTGGGCGCGTCCGAGCCGCGCCATGATCGCGTGGACATCGGGACCGGTCGGCCTGAGCCGGGACCGCTGCCGCTTGCGCCGGCTAGAATGCGCGGGTCGTGAACCCATGACTGCGTACCTCTGATACGTGGTTGTGGCAGGCCCTCGGGGCGGGTACCAACCGCTCCGAGGGCCGCTTGCTAGAAAAGCGAGTACACTACTCCCTTAATCAGGCAACGTCTAGCAATTGCTAGACATTTGGGAATACCGTGGTGCGATCCGCCAGCCGAAAATTGGGACTGGGTGTCTCTGTGGAGATGGCCGACCGGCTCAAGGAGCTCTCGGAGCAGACGGATATCCCCCAGACGCGGCTGCTGCGGCAAGCCCTAGAGCTGCTCTTCGCGAAATACGCCGATGTGCTTCGGGAGCCGAAGCCCACCAAGGGTCGGAAGTAGGCGAGCCCAGCCTTCGCTGGCGGACACGGCGTACGCAGATCGTATGTGCACTCAGAGCGCCCTGTCTCCAAGTCTATGGGCGGCGGAGAAGCTGAGACCATGATGAAGAATGCGGGTCCGCAGACCCCGAACCCCGGTCGCGTGGCGATTGTCACCGGTGCAGGACGCGGCATCGGCCGGGCGATGACGCTAGGCCTGGCGCGAGCCGGGATCCGAGTCGTGGCGACCTCGGCCCGCGAGCGCTCGGAGATTGACGCCGTGGCTGCCGAAGCAGGCACCGACCGGGTCATCCCCGTTCTCGCCGACGTCACCCGCGAAGTCGACGCACAACGCGTCGTCACTGCCGCGCTGGAACGGTTCGGCCAACTGGACATCTTGGTGAACAATGCCGGCCGGGGCATGAGGTACGTCAGCGAATCCTTCATGACCCAACCGACCCGATTCTGGGAGGTCGAGCCCGAGACCTGGCGGATGGTGATCGACACCAACGTCAACGGCCCGTTCCTGATGGCACGCGCGGCGACACCGCACATGCTGCGCGCGGGATGGGGCCGCATCGTGAATGTCTCGATCAGTCACTCGACCATGCGCCGGACCGGGTTCTCGCCCTATGGCCCGTCGAAGGCCGCTCTGGAGTCCGAAACCATAATCTGGGCTGAGGATCTGCGCGGCACCGGGGTGACAGTCAATGCCCTGCTTCCGGGTGGCGCGACGCTGACTGGGATGGTTCCCGCTGGTTTCCCCGAGAGTGCCCGAGGCCAGCTCCTCGACCCGGCAATCATGGTGCCGCCGCTGCTCTGGCTCCTTTCCGACCAGGCGAACGCGATCTCCGGACACCGCATGATCGCCAACCATTGGGATGGCAACAATCCTCTTGCAGCGACCGAAGGCGCTGGCTGGGGCAGCGAAGTAGCGGGCCCAGCTGCCCGCTGACCGGCGACAGAGCCCCTCCGATGTCCGGAGAACCCCCGCGAGCGAGAGGTTAAAACGCGACCATGCCGACGGATTCAAATGAAAGCCGACGATCCCGACTCCGACCTAGACCGGAGCCGGGAATTATGTTGCGTCAGAGCAGGCCACGGTCGGCAAAGCTGATACATCCAGCACCCGCGACAACGAGGTGATCGAGCACCCGGATATCGACAAGCTGCAAGGCGGCCTTCAGCTGCCGGGTGATCAGCTCGTCAGCCGGGCTGGGCTCGGCAACGCCGCTGGGATGATTGTGCGCCAGGAGGCAGGCGGCGGCATTTCGCCTCAGAGCTTCCTTCACCACTTCCCGCGGATGGACGCTCGCGCTGTCGATCGTGCCGCGGAAGAGATCCTGGCACTCGATCACGCGATGTCGGCTGTCGAGGTAGATCACGCAAAAGACTTCGTGCGGCAACGCAGCGAAGTGCAGGACGAGATAGTCCCGAGCCGCGGTGGGCGACGAGAGCGATGCGCCCCGGCGCATTCTGTGCGCTACGCAGACGCGGGCGGCTGAGATGATTTCATCGGCCGTCGCCTTGCGCACGGTACCGAGGTCGTGATCATGGATGAGAAGCGAATTGAGCATGCTCATGAGCGAGCTCCGTCTTGATCTCGGGCGGGATTGCCCGAGGACGAAGCCCCACGCCGCAGCGCACCGGTCCAGGCCGCGGCTCTGCGCGCGTGCGAGCACGGCCGTCCGCGGCCATGCGAAGGCCTGGACGGGTGCGACCGGCGTGGTAAACTGACAAAACATAGGCAAGCCTGCCCCTCTGCATCATCTTCTCTCGAGTCTCAACGTCTTACTCTCTCGAACGCATGCGTACCGAGCGGGCAATTCGGGTCGTTGCCGAAACGGCAAGAAGATCACGGAACCTTCACAGTTAGTGTGATTCTCGCTCAGCAAAATCAAGAACCAGACTTGCAGCAGCTCAGTCGAGTCAATTGGACGATGGCCGAAACCGACGACGATCTACGATTCTGCGCGAACGCTGGTTAACGACTCGCGGCTGCTGGTCACGGAGAGCGGCTCAACGTTGGCTGCGAGAATCAACTTCTCTCGCAGGCCGCTTGAAGGGAAGGTCATCGCCCGTGTCAACGATCAGGACCGCTTCCTAGTAGTGGTGGCTGGCCAATCGCAGTCCGCCACGGCGACGATCGCTGGAGCGCGCGTGCACGGCGGGCACCATCTCGCTGATGATCAAGCCACGTTCGGCAGTCAGCGCATCGATAATCGGGAACGCCGCGGCCGTGCGCTCCGGTGTGTCGATCACGATTGTAAGCGTGGGCACGTGCCGTGCCACCTGCAGCGGCCGATCCCCATGTGGAGCGTGATCGCCGTGAAAGCCCCAAATCCCGCGAAGGCTTGTCGTCCCGCTTTATCCGGTCTCACGAAGCTGCCGGGT
>JAKAFQ010000114.1 GCA_021817875.1 Pseudomonadota bacterium | reverse complement strand
ATCGGGCGCGCCGAGCCGTCGCGGGCCACGCGGTAGCGCTGCTGCCGCCAGTGCACCTCCCGCGCCGCGAAACCCCGGCACCAGAGCGCAAAGGCGAGCACATCGCCTGCCGGCAGCGCCCACAGCCGTCTCCAGGACCCCCTCGGGGCGGATCCGGGACCGGAAACCGACAAATGTAGCATCACCCGGGCCGCCACGGCTGCACCCAGAAGGCTGAGCGCCACGGGGCCGCCGCCGGCGAGCGCCCAGCCGAGCACGGCGACCGGCAGGCCGAAGGTCAGCCCCGCGGAGGCGTAGCCGGCGGGGCGTACCGCGCGGATGGTGCGCAGCCAGCGGGTCTCGTGCTGCACGAGCTGCCGGAAACTGCGCTCGTCGACGCTGGTATCGACCCTGACGTGCGACAGCACAGTCCTCAGGCCCCTGCGGCGGGTGAGCTCGCCGAGCCGATAGTCATCGGCCAGCTGGTCGGCGATCGCGGCGAAACCGCCGATGGCCGACAGGGTCTCGCGCCGCAGCGCAATGGTGGCGCCGAAGGCAAAGCTCTGCGATCCGAACAGGGCCGCGACCCGGACCGAGGGCATGAACCAGTCGTTGACGAACAGCGCCCCGAGCTCCGACCACAGGGACGTCCCCTGCGCGCCGTGCGCCGGCTGGCCCCGGTAAGGACAGGTCACGATGCCGACGCGCGGATCGGCGAGCGGCCCACAGACGCCCTCGAGGTATCCCGGGGGCACCCGCACGTCGCTGTCGGCGAGCACCAGCCACTCGTGACGCGCCGCTTCCATCATATTGATGAGATTGCTGACCTTGGCGCTGTGGCCATGGCGGCGGGCGTCGATCACCACCGCGATGTCGCGCGCGGGGAATTCCCGCTGCAGGCGTCGCACGACCTCGAGCGCGGGGTCGGCCGCGTCCTGCAGACCGAACAGGATCTGCACCTGCCGCGGATAGGCCTGTTCGCAGACCGAGCGCAGGCTCTCGTACAGCGCCGGCTCGGCGCCGCACAGCGGTTTCAGGACCGTCACCGCGCGCAGCGCCCCGGGCGGTGGCGCCGCGGGCGGGTTGCGCCGCAGCATCACCGCCACGCAGGCGATGAGCAGGTAGGCGAGCGCGGCGGCGGCAAGCAGGATGCCCAAGGCGGTCATGCTCTGACCCATTAACACTGTGAACGTGGAGGCGGCTATCATGTCCAAAGCCATCTCCACGTTGCGGACTGCCCCATGAGCGACAGAGCCAGAGGACTTCGGATCCATGAACGGCGCATAGGGTACACGGTTGAGGGCCCGCGAGGGATGGCATAATGGAGGCGTACGGCGGCGAGCGCGACATGTTGCAAGAGCGCGACAATCCGGCCGGTGCGGAGGCGCTGATCCTGGTGGACGAGGCGGACCGCGAGGTGGGCCATGCCAGCCGCTCCCGCTGCCACGAGGGCCAGGGGCTGCTGCACCGGGCGTTCTCGCTGTTCATTTTCAACGACCGGGGTGAGCTGCTGATCCAGCAGCGCTCGGCCGCGAAGCGGCTCTGGCCGCTGTACTGGTCGAACAGCTGCTGCAGCCATCCGCGGCGCGCCGAGGGCATGGAGACGGCCATCCACCGGCGGTTGCACGAGGAGCTCGGACTCAGGTGCCTCTTGCGCTTCCTGTTCAAGTTCCAGTATCAAGCACAGTTCGATGGCGCCGGAGCCGAGCACGAGCTGTGCTCGGTGTTCATCGGGCGCAGCACCGCTGCGGTGCGGGCCAACCGCGAGGAGATCGCCGACTGGCGCTGGGTGAGTGCGCCGGCGCTCGAGGAGCAGATGCACGGCGCGGGGCGGGCGCGCTTCACGCCGTGGTTCGTGCTGGAGTGGCAGCGGATCGTGCGGGATCACCAGGACGCGCTGCACGCGTTGCAGGCCCCGCAGGCGGCACGATAGACAGCGGCTCCGCCGGCGGAGCCTGCCGGTCGGTGAGGACCGGCGCAACCATGGGAGTCGCAATTTGGGTATTCCTCTGATTCAACAGTACCGGGTGGCGCGGTACATCCTCGGGCGAAAGCTGCGGGGACAGCGGCGCTATCCCCTGGTGCTGATGCTGGAGCCCCTGTTTCAGTGCAATCTTGCCTGCGCCGGCTGCGGCAAGATCGATTATCCGAAGGACATCCTGCAGCGGCGGGTATCGGTCGAGGACGCGCTGCGGGCGGTGGACGAGTGCGGCGCGCCGATGGTGTCCATCCCCGGCGGCGAGCCGTTGATCCACAAGGACATGCCGAGCATCGTCGCGGGCATCGTGGCGCGCAAGCGCTTCGTCTACCTGTGCACCAATGCGATCCTGCTCGCCAAGCACATCGACGAGTACCAGCCGTCCCCTTATCTCACCTTCTCGGTGCACCTCGATGGCAACCGCGAGCGCCACGACGAGTCGGTGTGCCAGGAGGGCGTGTTCGACAAGGCGGTGGCGGCCATCCGGCTGGCGCGCACCAGGGGTTTCCGGGTCACGGTCAACTGCACGCTGTTCCAACAGGAGGATCCGGACGACGTGGCGAACTTCTTCGACCTGGCGATGACGCTCGGCGTCGAGGGCATCACCGTCTCGCCCGGTTACAGCTACCAGCATGCGCCGCGCCAGGACGTGTTCCTCGGCCGCACCGCCAGCAAGCAGCTGTTCCGCGAGATCTTCAAGCGCGGCCGCGCACGGCGCGCGCGCTGGTCGTTCAACCACTCGGCCATGTTTCTCGATTTTCTCGCCGGCAATCAGAGTTACCAATGCACGCCCTGGAGCACGCCGACCTACAACGTGTTCGGCTGGCAGCGACCGTGCTATCTGCTCACCGACGAGGGCTATGCCGACAGCTACCGCTCGCTGATCGAGCAGACCGACTGGCAACGCTACGGCGTCGGACGCCACCCGAAGTGCGACAACTGCATGGCGCACTGCGGCTTCGAAGGAACCGCGGTCGATGACGCCTTCGCGCACCCGCTCAAGGCGTTGCTGCGGTCGCTGCGCGGGCCGCGCGTGAGCGGGCCGATGGCGCCCGAGCTGCCGTTTCTCTACCAGGAGGCGGCGGTGAAGGCCGAGAGGCCCGCGGAAGTGAGGATTCCGCTCGCCGACGTGCGCTCGAGCGCGAACCGGGAAGACCGCCGTGTCAGCGGCACTTGAGGTGTTCGGTGCGCAGCTAGAGGCATGGCGCGCACGGATGGAACAGGCCCTGGCGCGGCGCTTGCCCGCCGCCGGGGAACTGCCTGAGCGGCTGCACGCCGCCATGCGCTACAGCGTGCTCGGCGGGGGCAAGCGGGTCCGTCCCATCCTGCTGCTCGCCACCGCCCGCGCCCTGGGACTCGCCGAGGACCAGGTCGAGGCCGCCGCCTGCGCGCTCGAGCTGGTGCACGTGTATTCGCTGGTGCACGATGACATGCCGGCGATGGACGATGACGATCTGCGCCGCGGCCGGCCGACCTGTCACAAGGCGTACGACGAGGCGACCGCGCTGCTGGTGGGCGATGCGCTGCAGTCGCTCGCCTTCGAGTGGCTGGCGCGCGATGCGGCGCTGCCGGCCGATCCGGGCGTGCGGGTGCGCCTGGTCGGCCTGCTGGCCGAGGCCATCGGCAGCCGCGGCATGGCGGGCGGACAGGCGATCGACCTCGAGTCCGAAGGGGCGAAGCTCGGCATCGAGCAGGTCGAGCAGATGCACTCGCTCAAGACCGGCGCGCTGATCCGCGCCAGCGTCATGATGGGTGCCGCCTGCGTGCCCGGGCTCGATCCGGCCATCGAACGGGCGCTCGCGGGCTTCGCCGCGCCGATCGGCCTCGCCTTCCAGATCCAGGATGACCTGCTCGATGTGCTCAGCGACACCGCGACGCTCGGCAAAGCCGCCGGCGCCGACCGGGCGCACGACAAGTCCACCCATCCCGCCATACTCGGTGTGCCGGCCTCGCAGGAGCGGGTGCGCCGGCTGCACCGCCAGGCGCTGGAGTCGCTGGCTCCGTTGGGTGGCAACGCCGATGCGCTGCGGGCGGTGACCGAGTGGCTGCTGGCGCGGCGCAACTGATCTCAGGTCCGCCATGCAGTCCGATTCCGCACCCTCCGATCCGGCGTATCAGGAAGCGATCCTGCCGCACGTCTCGCGCACCTTCGCGCTGACGATCCCGCAGCTGCCGGAGGCGCTGCGCACCGCGGTGACCAACGCCTACCTGCTGTGCCGTATCGCCGATACCATCGAGGACGAGCCGGCCCTGTCCGCCGCCGACACCTACGCCTGTCTGCGCCGCTTTACCGCGGTGGTGCAGGGCAGGGAGGACGCGGCGCATTTTGCCCGCGAGGTGACCCCGAGGCTCTCCGGACAGACACTGCCGGCCGAGCGCGATCTGCTCGCCAACACGGCGCGGGTGATTCGCGTGCTGCGCGGCTTCGATGCGCGCCAGCGGCGGGCCATCTGCCGCTGCATCGAGGTGATGTGTCACGGCATGCATCACTTCCAGCGCACCGCGAGCCTCGCCGGACTCGCCCGCGGCACCGATCTCGATGCCTATTGCTACTACGTCGCGGGCATCGTCGGGGAGACGCTGACCGAGCTGTTCTGCAGCTACTCGGCGCACATCGGCCGGCAGTACGCCTTGCTGTACCCGCTTGCCCCGTCCTTCGGTCAGGGTCTGCAGATGACCAACATCCTGAAGGACGTGTGGGAAGACCGTGAGCGCGGCGCCTGCTGGCTGCCGCGCGAGGTGTTCAGCCGCCACGGCGTCGATCTCGCCGCGCTCACTGCGCAGCGCTCCGATGCACGCTTCCATGCCGGCGTGCTGGAGCTGATCGGCGTGGCGCACGGCCATCTGCGCAACGCGCTCGCCTTCACGCTGCTCATCCCGGGCGAGGAGGCCGGGATCCGGCGGTTCTGCCTGTGGGCGATCGGGCTGGCCGCCCTCACGCTGCGCAAGATCCAGGACACCCCGGGCTACACCAGCGGTCAGCAGGTGAAGGTGTCGCGCGCCGCGGTGGCGATGACCCAGTCGCTCACCCACCTGTCGGTGCGCAACGACCGGATGTTGCGCCAGCTGTTCGAGCGCGCGACGCGCGGACTGCCGCGGGCGCCGGGGGCGGTGCCGCTGAAGCCCGCCGGGGTGTTCAGCGGCGAAGCGGACGCGGACGAGCCGGTGCCTGCGGTGCAACTCGGAGGCACGGCCTCGTGAATGACAGCCCGCATTCGGCACAGCTCGCCGCCGAGCTGGCGCGCGGCGGCCCCGAGCCGTCCGCCAGGGCCACCGGCCTCGACCGCGCGATCGAGGCGGCGCGCAATGCCCTGATCGGGCTGCAGAACGCCGACGGGCACTGGCTGTTCGAGCTCGAGGCGGACTGCACCATCCCGGCCGAATACATCATGATGATGCATTACCTGGATGAGATCGACGCGCGCCTCGAGCGCAAGCTCGCGGTCTATCTGCGCGCCCACCAGGCGGCGCACGGCGGCTGGCCGCTGTATGTCGGCGGGGCGCTCGATCTGTCCTGCACGGTCAAGGCGTATTTCGCCCTGAAGCTCGCCGGTGATGACCCCGAGGCGCCGCACATGCGCCGCGCCCGCGAGGCCGTGCTGGCGCGCGGCGGCGCGGCCCACGCCAACGTGTTCACCCGGATCGCGCTCGCGCTGTTCGGCGAGGTGCCCTGGCGCGCCGTGCCGTACATCCCGGTCGAGATCATGCTGCTGCCGAGGTGGTTTCCGTTCCACCTCGACAAGGTCTCCTACTGGTCGCGCACCGTGATGGTGCCGCTGTTCGTGTTGTGCACGCGCAAGCCCGTGGCGCGCAATCCGCGCCAGGTGCACGTGCCGGAGCTGTTCACCGTCCCACCCGAGCACGAGCATCATTACTTCCGCCTGCCGCAGCAGGGCCGGTGGCTGGCGCGGGTATTCTTCGCGCTCGATCGGCTCGGCCGGATGATCGATCCACTGGTCCCGGCCGCCGTGCGCGCGCGCGCCACGCGCCTCGCGGAGCAGTGGATGCTCGAGCGACTCAACGGCGAGGACGGACTCGGCGCGATCTTCCCCGCCATGGTGAACGCGCTCGAGATGATGGTGTTGCTCGGTTATGCGCCGGACGATCCGCGGCGTGTGACCGCCAAGCGGGCCATCGAGAAGCTGGTGGTCGAGCAGGCCGATCGCGCCTACTGTCAGCCGTGCGTCTCGCCGGTGTGGGATACGGGCCTCGCCTGCCTCGCGCTGCAGGAGGTGGACGACACGCCGGCGCTGTCCTCGGCGCTGCGCGGACTCGACTGGCTCGACGCGCGGCAAGTGCTCGAGGACGTCGGCGACTGGCGCGTGCGCCGTCCGCACCTGAAGGGCGGCGGCTGGCCGTTCCAGTTCGGCAACGCGCACTACCCCGATCTCGATGACACGGCGGTGGTCGCCTGGGCCATGCACCAGGCGCACGAGGGCTCTCCGGGCCGCTACCGCAACGGCATCGATCGCGCGCTCGATTGGCTGGTGGGCATGCAGAGCAGCAATGGCGGTTTTGCGGCCTTTGACGTCGATAACACCCATTACAACCTCAATCTGATCCCGTTCGCCGATCACGGCGCGCTGCTCGATCCGCCCACGGCCGATGTCACGGCACGGGTGGTCACGGTGCTCTCGCGTGCCGGACGGCCGCAGGACCGCGACGCCATCGTGCGGGCGGTGCGCTACCTCGGGCAGGAGCAGGAGCCGGACGGCTCGTGGTTCGGCCGCTGGGGCACGAACTACATCTACGGCACCTGGTCGGTGCTGGTGGCGCTCGAGGCCGCCGCTGTGGCGCCGTCCGATCCGGCGGTGCGCCGGGCCTGCGCGTGGCTGCTCGCGCGCCAGAACAGCGATGGCGGCTGGGGCGAAAGCAACGACAGCTACGACCGGGCGCGCTACGACGACTGGCGTTTCGTGAGCACGCCGTACCAGACCGCCTGGGCGGTGCTGGGGTTGATCGCGGCGGGCGAGGTGGGTCACGAGGCCGTCCGGCGCGGAGTCGGATACCTGCTGCGCACCCAGGAGGATGGCCTCTGGCGCCATCCGAGTTTTACCGCGCCGGGCTTTCCGCGGGTGTTCTACCTGAAGTATCACGGCTACAGCGTGTTCTTCCCCCTCTGGGCGCTGGCGGCCTATCGTCGTCGGATCGGATCCGACGCCCGGTCTTGACGGCATCGCCGGGAGCGCCGGTGAGCGCGGCCCCGCCGCGGCGTCCGACCGGTGAGACCGCGGATGAGCCGGTTCACCGTGTCGGCATCGTCGTGGCCCTGGTGAGCGAGGCGCGGGCGCTCGCTCCGCAGATCGGCGCCCGGGCCGGGCGCCGGGACCCGATCCAGCCGTTCGCCGGGGCCGCGCTGACGGTGAGCGGAATGGGTGGGCAACGGGCCGCCGCCGCCGCCCGCCGACTGGTCGAGGCCGGTGCGACGGCGCTCGCGAGCGTCGGCACCGCCGGTGCGCTGGATCCGGGCCTCGAGAGTGGCGCAATCGTCCTGCCGCGGGAGGTGGTGACGCTCGAGGGCGGGTCTGTGGCGACGGACCCGCGCTGGCGTGAGGCGCTCGCGGCGGCGCTGCCGCGGGCGCGTCTGTCCGGGGGGCGGCTGCTCAGCACCGGCGTGCCGATCGGCCTGCGGCTCGACAAGGCCATCGCCCGACGGCAAACCGACTGCGTGGCGGTGGACATGGAAAGTGCGGCCATCGCCGCGGTTGCGGCCGAAACCGGCTTGCCCTTCATCGCGGTGCGGGTGATCGTGGACACCGCCGCCGATGATCTGCCGTCGGCGGTGCTCGCGGTGAGCCGCGCCGGCCAGGTGTCCCGGGTGCGGCTGCTCGGGGCGCTGGCGCGCGCGCCGTGGGAGATCGTGGCGCTGATCCGCCTGGCCGGGCGGTTCAGGACGGCGTGCCGCGTGTTGGCCGGGATCGGTGAGCCGGGACTGCCGGCGCGCCGGGCATTGACCGAGGTGCATCGGGAGGCGGGACAGTGAAGGCGTTGGTGACCGGCGCCACGGGGTTCGTCGGGGCGGCGCTCAGCCGAACACTGAGCGCGGCCGGCTGGCAGGTGCGCGCCCTGGTGCGCGCCGGTTCCGACCGGCGCAACCTCGGTACGCTGCCGATCGAGCCGGTGGTCGGTGACCTGACGGATGCGGCCTCGCTCGCCCGGGCGGTACAGGATTGCGACGCGGTGTTCCATGCGGCCGCCGATTACCGGCTGTGGGTGCCGGATCCCGAGCCGATGTATCGGGCCAACGTCGAGGGCACGCGCAACCTGCTCGAGGCGGCGCACCGGGCCGGCGTGCAGCGCATCGTGTACACGAGCAGCGTGGCGACGATCGGCCTGCCGGCCGGCGGCGGCCTCGGCACGGAGGCCGTGCCGGTGAGCCTCGAGGAGATGGTCGGGCACTACAAGCGCTCGAAATTCCTGGCCGAGCGCGAGGCGCTCGCGGCGGCCGCGCGCGGCGTGCCGGTGGTGATCGTCAATCCCGCGGCGCCGGTCGGGCCTCGGGACATCAAGCCCACGCCCACCGGGCAGATCGTGCTCGACGCGGCACTCGGGCGCACGCCGGCCTATGTCGATACCGGGCTCAATGTGGTGCATGTCGATGACGTTGCGGCGGGCCACGTGCTCGCCTTCCACCACGGCCGGATCGGCGAGCGCTACATCCTCGGCGGGCAGAATCTGCCGCTGCGCGAGATCCTGATCGAAGTGACGCGCCGGGCCGGGCGCCGTCCGCCGTTCGTGCGGTTGCCGCACTCGGTGGTGCTGCCGATCGCGCATGTGGCGGAGTGGTTCGCCCGGCGCTCCGGCCGCCCGACCCGCGTCACGGTCGACAGCGTGCGGATGGCCCGCAAGCGCATGTACTTCTCGAGCGACAAGGCCGAGCGCGAGCTCGGTTACCGCTTCCGGCCGGCGAGCCTCGCGATCGAGGACGCGCTGCAGTGGTTCCGCGAAGAAGGTTATCTCGGACACTGAGAGCCCTCGCGGCGCGCGAGGCCCCGCGGCCGGATCAGCCCCGCCTCAGAACGGGTAGTTGATCCCGGTGAACACCGCGAGGCCCTCGCTGCCCTCGCCCAAGTCGACGTAGCCGACGACCGACGGCGGTGCGATGCCGCGAAAGCCCAGCCCCACCACGTTGTGCAGATGGTGCAGCGGCAGGCCCTGATTGTGGAACACCCGGCCGGTGTCGAAGAACGGGGTGAGCTGGATGTCGATGTGGGTCGAGAGCGCGTCGAAGGACAGCACGGTCTTGCGCAGCTCCACATTCGCCACGACGGCATCGCGGTCATAGAAGCGCGACGTGCCGTAGCCTCGCAGCGGCTGGGAGCCGCCGACCATCGACTGATCCCCGCCGAGGCTGCTCAGCGCCCAGAAGGGTACGTGGTTGGCGGTGGGCTCGTAGCGCACATCGAGGTGGGTGGCCACGGTGAGGGTGCGGCTCGGCGACCAGTAAAAGCGCGCGTCGGCCCCCGCCTCGGTGAACAGGGAGTCGCCCACGTCCACGTTGCGGCTGGCGACCCCGCCGTACAGGGTGACGAGCATCCCGTGCGTCGGAATCACGATGTCGTTGCGCGTGTCGTAGATCAGGGAGATGCGATTGAGCAGCTCGTGCGTCGTGCCGAGTCCGAGGATGTCCTTGAACCGCCGGGTGATCGACGGCAGACCGGGCAGCCGACCGGCGCTGATCTTCACCTTTTTGGCGACGAACGTGTAGGCGAGCTGCCAGGCATGCGTGATGTTCCAGCCGAGAGTGGTTTCGGCCCACATCTGCTGGTCGGTGTAGACCGTCTGGTTGATGCGCAGCGAGTTGTTGCCGAAGCCGTAGAACCGGGGCGTGCCGCTGCGGTCGTAGGTGGTCTCGACGCTGAGCGTCCAGCGGCTGCTGCGCAGCAGTCCGGTCTCGAACAGCGCGTCGAACCAGCTCTCGACGCGCTGGTTCACTCCGCCCGTCACGTACCACTGCGTGTTCTCGGAGGGGTATTCGAAGATCCGTCCGTCGATACCCCAGCCGAAGTACGGGTTGTGGTTGATGTCCGGCGCGATGATGCGCGTGATCTGGTTGGCCGCATTGGTATGCAGCATCGTCGGGATGATCCCGAGGGTGGTGCCGCTCAGCGGATCGACCGCGGTGAGCGGGACCGGCAGCACCGGCCAGGTGGTCGGATTGAGCCAGTCGATCTTGCTCTTGCGCGCCGGGGCGGGCTCGGCGGTCGTGCTCACTCGAGCGGCGGTGGCGCGTGCCGCGGCCCGGGCCGCCGCCGCGGCCGGCGCCGTCGGTCCGGTGCCGGG